>NZ_JBEGDB010000125.1:0-22944 GCF_043638955.1 Bradyrhizobium sp. 31Argb
GACGCAACCTCGGACCGGCCGACAGTCGGAGCTACATCCGTCAAGCGAAAGTAACATCCTCAGGTGAGGCAATACGCCAGGCATTTTCTCGGGCCCTACCAGGCCGTGGGACTCGGACTGAAGGGCGAACTGCTGGTCCGCCGCGGAGAGCCCAAGATCGGCATCGAGCTGCTCCGCCAGGGCGCCGGAACATTACGGCAGACGCGGCACAAGATCCTGAGCACGGTGTTCGCGGCAGCGCTCGCCGAAGGCCTGGTGCAGGTGCGGCAATACGAGGAGGCACTCGGCATCATCGACGAGGCGATCGCGCAGCGCGACAGCGCCGGACAGTCGTTCGACCTGCCGGAGATGCTCCGCGTCAAGGGACACGTCCTGGCGTCCTCGGCCCGTCCATCCGAGGCCGAAACCTATCTAATGCAGTCGCTCAAGCTGTCCCACGAGCAAGGTGCGCTCGGATGGGAATTGCGGGCCGCCGCCACCTTGGGACGGCTCTGGCATGAACAGGGCGATGCAGCAAAGGCTCATGCGCTGATCGCTCCGCTTTATGCACGATACAGTGAAGGCCTCGACAGCGCCGATCTCAGATCCGTAAAACTACTGCTCGATGAGCTGGTTTCGCGCATCTAACAACATCTAACGCGCAAATTCGCTCGTGCTGGGCCATGCTCTCTGTACGATCTTGGGGCTGGTCGAAGACGGGATTTGCGAATGGCATTGCTTGATGACGCCCTCGATGCCTGCGGTGGGCTGGAACGATGGCGTCGGTTGAAGAGATTCACCGTCCACCTTTCCATCGATGGCGCGCTGTTCTCCCGCATCGGCAATGCAGGGCGGCTCAAGGACATGGTCATGGAAGGTTCGACCGAGGTCCAGACGCTGCAATTCACCGGCTTCACCGCCCCCGACAGATGCGGCCTGTACCAGCCCGACTGGGTTGCCATCCAGAGCCTGCAAGGCGAGATCCTGCGATCATGCCGCGACCCGCAGACGGCATTTTCGGATCACCACGACGAGATGCCGTGGGACGATCTGCGCCTGGCCTATTTTTGCGGCCTCTCGCTCTGGAACTGTCTGACGATCCCATTTCTGCTGGCGCAACCGGAAATTGAGACCGAAGAACTGCCTCCCTGGAACACCGGCAGCCAGATCTGGCGACGTCTCCGCGCGATATTTCCACCGACCATCGTTACGCATTCCCGGGAGCAGATCTTCTACTTCGATGACGATGGGCTTCAGCGGCGATTGGACTACCAGGCGGCGGGCGTGGCAATCGCGCACCTGACCTGGGCGCATCAGAAGTTCAACGAAATCGTCATCCCCACGCTCCGGCGCTGCCTGTCGCGTCAGCCCGATGGCACGCTGGTTACGAAGCCCGCGCTGATCGACATCGAGATCTTCGACGCGTCATTCGAGTAGCAGCCAGCGAGCGGCGTCGACCGTCGCGCCGCGTGCGCGATCACTCCTTGCCCTGAACGAAGAGCTGAATCAGGGCAACGAGGACATCTGGCGCATCCTCCTGGCTGAAGTGGCCGGCATTGGGCAGCTTGATGATGGGCCGGTCCGGCCATATTCCCCTGAAGTCGGCGATTTGGACCGCCGGCGAGATAGCTCTGTCCTTCATACCAACGGCGAGCATTGCTGGCTTTGACTTCAGATTGTCGACGAGTGGAAAGCCTTCAACGACGTATGGAGCAATCCGACCGAGCAGCACGTCGAGCGGGAACTCGATCGCTCCGATGCAGTCCTCTTTTGCTGGAAAGGCCGAACCGTAGGCCGCGAGCCATTCGGAATTCACTGCCGACAGATTCTCAAGACCAATGATCTTCATGATGCTGAGAATGTTGACGTCCAGGTGTCCCAACACCTCGCCAAGCGTGCCGGCTTCGTAATGCTTGCGGACAAACTGAAACCAGGGCGTCAGCGCATCGAACTCCGCGTTGCCATAGCCCGCCAATGTGTTGAGGAGGAACAAGCGCTTGACGCGGTCGGGGTGTCGCAGTGTGAAGGCCGAACCGATCGGTCCGCCCCAATCCTGCATGACCAGGGTGATGTTCCTCAGATCGATCGCTTCGATGAGTTTCGTAAGGTTGTCGACATGGGCTTTCAGCGAATACGCGCGATCGCGAGGGGTCTCGCTTTTGCCGAAGCCCATGTGATCGGGAACGATCACCCTGTGCGTCGCAGAAAGCGGCGGAATAAAGTGTCGATATAGATAGCCCCAGGTCGGTTCACCATGCAGACAAACGATGGGATCGCCGTCGCCCTCGTCGACATAATGCATACGAAAGCCGTTCCCGTCAAAATAGTGCGGCGCAAAGGGCCAGGTTGCACCAAACGTCTCGGCTGCAGGAATCGTCATTCGCCGAATCTCCTCGTGCGCGGGGTGTCAGTTGCAATTATGTGCGTCATATAAATGCCTCATCGAATGTTCGCTACCAACGACGAACCGTCGTAATGCCCGCATGACGATAATCTTTGCGTGAGAAGCCGCGCGTCGGCGACCGAAAATATTCGGTTCCGATTGAATCAGAACCGAATATCCAGATGGGTAGTCAGCCAGGCGCGAACGCCGTCCAGCGTCCGGAAGTCCTCCAGGGATCGCGTCGCGACGTCATGATAGGCGCCAGCCACCATCTCGCTCAGCGCCCGGCCCGGTCCGAGTTCCAGAAACACCGTCGCTTCGCTCTCGATGCAGGCCTGCAGGCAATCGGCCCATTGCACCGTCTGCGAGATCTGGGCCGCCAGCTTGTCGAGACCGGCTTTGACATCGATGACGGGCGCGGCGTCAATTCCGCTCAGGAGCCGCGTGCCGGCGGCCGGCAATGCCGTCACGGCAGCATGGCTTAACCTGTCGCGGAATTCCGTCGACGCCTTGGCAAGCCGCGCGGTGTGGGAGGCAACTTCCACCGGTACGTCGACGACCCTGGCCGCATTCATCGCCTTGGCGTCATCGGCGAGCGCGTTCAATGTTGCGCGGCTTCCGCCCAGGATGAAGGCATCGCCCGGATTGACGATGGCGACAGCGGCATCGTGCCGTTCGCACAAGGTGTCGATGGCATCGCGGGGAAGGCCGCGAACGAAGACCATTCCGTCACCGGGCCGCGTGGCGGCGTCCATCGCTTCCGCGCGGCGGGCCACCAGGTCGAGCGTATCTGTCATGCTCGTAAGGCCTGCGACGCCCCAGGCCGCCACCTCGCCAACGCTGTAGCCGGCAACGATGAGGCGGTCCGGCATTTGGTCGCGCAGCACAGACGCCGCGGCCAGCGCCTGCAGCGTGCAGAGGATCTGGCCGATGCGGTTGCGGTGCAGCACTTCCGCGCTCTCGCTACGGACGATCTCACGCGGATCCCGGCCGCCGAGCAGCGTCGCCGCATGGGCAAACAGGCTGGCGGCCTCCGGCGCATCGCCGGTCAGGGCGAACATATCGCGATGTTGCCGTCCTTGCCCGGAGCAGAGGATTGCGAGACTCATAGCCAGCCCAGCATCACGAAGAACACCGGCGCCAGCGCGAGCAGGATCGCATTGGACATCAGCGACAGGACCTCTCGTGGGCGTCGACGAAGAGGGTCATGGCCAACAGATCGGCCGATCCGCCGGGGCTGAGCCGGCGCACGATGAAGCTATCGTGGATGGCGCGGGCGCGCTCCCGCCAATCCGGCGCACCTACGCCGCCCTGGCCGAGAAACTGCCGCGCCACGCGGCGCGCAAACAAGAGGCCGTCCAGCCCGCCGCGATGCAGCAGATTGGTGTCCTCGACCGCGGCGATCAATGCGAAGCATGCTTCGACCCGCGCGGCCTCGGCGTCATCGGCAGCAACGAGAGCTCCCCTGTGCAAGGCCGGCAGGCCGACCTGGTAGACGCTTGGAAATCCCTTGGCCGCTTCCACGCGCGCGCCACCGGCACCGAAGCGACGACGGGCTTTCATGCCATGGCTGTGGAGCAGCACAGGTCCACCGAGGATGCTGCTGCCCCACAGGCGCGTCACGGTTGCTCCGAGCGACAAAGCGGGATCGACCTGCCCGTTGCTCCTTGCTCCGGCCGCCGCGCACAGCAGTCCAAGGCCGAAGATAGCGCCGCGATGGGTGTTGATGCCCGAGGTCGCAGCAAACATCGCCGCCTCGGCCTTGAGACCGATGATCCTCAGTTGCTCCATCGCGCAGCTGCCGGCGCCGGCTTCCGCCAACGCAGCGAAATACGGGCCTATGGTTTCAGCACTGACGCGCAGTGTCTCGGCATCCATATCCTCGTGACTGCCGCGATCGACATGGCTCACGAGGCCGGGCTTCGGCCATGTCTCCACTTCCAGCAGCAGGCAATCCACGGCGCTTGCCGCGATTGCCGCCGCATTGGGCGCGCACGGCGCCTTCACTTGTGGAAGAGGTGCCCGCTGCTGCGCGCTCCATGCCAGAGCCAGCGTCATGACGGCATCTCCCCGGCGAGGAAGAGACTCGTATCGAGCAAGGCGACGCTATCGATGGTCTTGACCAGGACCCGGTCCGCATCCGCGTGCAACTCCCGCCAGTTCACAGCGGCGCCGTCGTCGCGGACCAGTTCGCCATCGAGCCGCATCGGCGCTCGCGCCTCGATCTCGGCAATACTAGCGACGAGACCTTCAACACCCGTGTCGCGCCCAATGCGCAGCAGCAGATCGAGATCAGAGCGATCGGTCAGATAATCCAGTCCAGTCAACACCCGCCAAGCAAGGCTGCCGAACACCCTTGCGTCCACCGCATGAAGCGAAGCGAGTTCATCGAGACGTTCGAGCGTCGGCCGCCACGCGGGCGGCGCCATCCGAGCGGCCGCTCCCAACGAGGGCGGCGGCGCGATCGAGATCACGTCTTCGGCCTGCATCAGGAAGGAAAGCCGCCGCTTGCCGGCAAAGGGCGGCAACGGCAGGCCCAGCGCCACGCCCTGCCGCTCGCAAGGCGTGGCACGCCGACCGATCAACGGCCAGCCGTTCTCGACCCATAGCGCGACCAGCGGATCGGCCGCCAGATCGCTCCGCGCAGCGAGCGCCGTGCACCAGCTCTCGGGGCGGACAAAGATCAGGTCATGGCGCCTCATCGGTCCCTCAGGGGGTTTGCATGGTGAGCTCACGAACGCGCTCCGCGATGTCGGCGGCCTTCATGCGGCCACCGCGCTCCTTGCCGAGCGCGTCGCGCCGGTCGCGCGCGTCGGGCATGTTGCCCAGCAGGTTTTCCAATTGGTCGGCCAGCGAGACCTTGTCGTCCCAGATGACATGCACGGCCCCGAGCTGAACCAGATTTTGCAGGCCGGGAGCGAACACCGGCGTGGATTTGGCCTTCTGCTCGAGCACCTCGATCGGCAATTTCGTCACCTTGGACATCGACGGCAGATCCATCACCGCCGGATCCGCGCCCGGCAATCCCACCAGCACGCGGGTCGCAAGCGCGGTGGCGAGGAAGGCTCCCGCCGCCGAATGGCCATACAGCAGCCCGATCGTAGGCCGGCCCTCGATATCCGCATGGATGAGCGACTTGGCGAGATGAGCCAGGAACTCGTTCAATCCCAGAAGCTCATCGCGCTTGCTCATGCGCTGGCTGTCGCTGTCGACGACGACCAGAATCGGGCCGCTTCCATTCTTGATCGAACCGAGAACGGCGCTGGAGAGCCTGATCGCCTCGTCGACACCGAGCGCGGTTCTATCAGCGACACCGATGACCAGGGCGCGATCGCCGGATCGCAGCGTGCCGGACCCGAGCAGAACGCCACCATCGTTCTTCACGTCATGGCCGTCGGGAAACATCGAGGCGAGAATCCTATCGAGCGTCACGGGCAATCCTCCGGAGCTTGTCGGCAAGTTCGATGAACTGATCGGCTGGCAACGCTGGAACGGACGCAGCGTCCGGAACGCCTTCCGCCGCCCAGATCTCGACCGCATCCCGGCAGGCGCCAAAGCGTTGCAATCGATCTTCAAGGCGCGATTGCTCGGCATTCAACGTGTCGATGCCAAAGCCCGCGGTGGTCTCAAGCAATTCGAGGGCGGCCTCACGAAAGGCTTGCACGGTGTCGTCGGCAAAGAGCTCGGCGCCGCCGATCAGCCGCCGGTGCTTGCCGCCCATTGTGCGCCAGACCAGGGCACGGTCGCGCGAGTCGAACTCTTCCACGCCGCGATTGGTCTCGATGACCTCAGGACCGGAGACGGCGATACGTCCCTGCTCGGACACCGCGAGCGCCGAGCAGCAGCCCGCGATCAATCCGCCGCCGCCATAACATCCAGAACGGCCGCCGATCAGCCCGATCACCTTCACGCCTGCGGTCCGCGCCTCGATCACCGCGCGCATGATCTCGGCAATCGCAAGCTCGCCCGCGTTGGCCTCTTGCAGGCGGACGCCGCCAGTGTCGAGCAGGATCAATACCGGGATCGATTTCATCTCCTTCGCCGCGCGCAGCAATCCCGTCAGCTTGGCGCCGTGGACCTCGCCGAAAGCGCCGCCCATGAAGCGGCCTTCCTGCGCCGCAATGAACACCGGCGATCCTGCAAGCTGCCCATGGCCGACGATGATGCCGTCGTCGAACTGCTCGGGAAGGTCGAACAGTTTCAGATGCGGGCTGACCTCGCGCTGCTCGGGGCCGATGAATTCGACAAAGCTTCCGGGATCAAGCAATAGCCGGATCCGCGCCCGCGCTGATGCCTCGTAGAAGCTCGTCGCTCGCGCCCGCTCCACCGATGGCTTTTCCAGATCCGCGACGCTCATTGCTCGTCCTCCGCCATCAGCCGGACAGCCTGGGCGAGACGCAGCGACACGGTGTCAGGTCGCGCGCCGCCGTCGTTGATGGAGAATTTGAGCCCGCCGGGCGAGTAGCGCTCGACGAAGTCGGCGACCACGGCGTCCCATACCTCGCCAAAGCCTTCGGCCGCAGTCTTGATCTCCAGCCGGCATTCGGTTTCCGGCAACACGCGTTCGGCCAGAACTTCCAGATTGCCGGAAGCCACCACGCCGATGATGGCCATTTGCCTGGTCCCGCCGGCACGGCTACGGGCCTGATGGTGAAAGCTCAGGTCTTCCATTGCGGCTATCCTCTCACCAGTTGCGGAATTGCGAGGGCGGCGCGTAGAGGCCGCCCGACCATCGAACCAGATCCTTGATCGAGCGCGCCGCCAGCATGCTGCGGTCGGCGTCGAGCGGATCGATGCCGAGATCCTCCGGCCGGCGGATCACGCCGCGCTCGCGCAAATGCTGCACCAATTTCTTGTCCCTGTTGCGGCCGACATCGGTGTAGCCAGCGACGCCGCGGATCGCCTGTTCGCGCTCATTCGCGTCATGGCACAGCAGGAGATTGGCGACGCCCTCCTCCGTGACAATATGTGTAACGTCGTCGCCATAGATCATCACCGGGGCGAGATCGAGCTTGAGCTTCTCGGCGAGCGCGAGCGCGTCGAGCTTCTCGACGAACAGCGGCACGTTTTTCTCGCCAAAGGTCTCGCCGATCTGCACCACCAGCTTGCGGCCACGGCGGAGCAGCGCCGAGCCGTCGGGATCGGCCTCGCGGCCGGCCTGCAGCCATGGCGCGCTGGGATGGCGCCGCCCGCGGGCATCGGCGCCCATGTTCGGCGCGCCGCCGAAGCCCGCAATGCGCGATGTGGTGACGGTGGAGGAATTGCCCCGCAGATCGATCTGCAAGGTCGAGCCGATGAACATGTCGCAGGCATAGAGGCCGGCGGTCTGGCAGAAGGCGCGGTTGGAGCGCAGCGAGCCGTCTGGCCCGGTGAAGAAGACGTCGGATCGGGCGCGGATATAGTCGTCCATGCCGACCTCCGAGCCGAAGCAATGGATCTGCTCGACCCAGCCCGATTCGATCGCGGGGATCAGCGCGGGATGGGGATTGAGGGCGAAATGGCTTGCGACCTTGCCTTTCAATCCCAGCCGCTCGCCATAGGTCGGCAACAACAGCTCGATCGCGGCGGTGGAGAAGCCGATGCCGTGATTCAGCCGCTGCACGCCATAGGGCGCGTAGATCGCCTTGATCGCCAGCATCGCGGTCAGGATCTGTCCCTCGGTGATGGCGCCGGGATCGCGCGTGAACAACGGCTCGACGAAGAACGGCTTGTCGGCCTCGACCACGAACTGCACGCGGTCGGCCGGGATATCGACGCGCGGCACCTTGTCGACGATCTCGTTGACCTGGGCGATGACGACGCCGTTCTTGAAGGCTGTGGCCTCGACCACCGTCGGCGTGTCCTCGGTGTTCGGCCCGGTATAGAGGTTTCCGTGGCGGTCGGCGCTGACGGCGGCGATCAGCGCAACCTGCGGCGTGAGGTCGATGAAATAGCGGGCGAACAATTCGAGATAGGTATGGACGGCGCCGAGCTCGATCTTGCCGCCGAACAGCATGCGCGCGATGCGCGCCGACTGCGGCCCGGAATAGGCATAATCGAGCCTCTTTGCGACGCCGCGGTCGAACAGGTCGAGATGTTCCGGCAGCACGATGCCGGACTGCACCATATGCAGGCCGTTCACCTTGGCGAGGTCGACGGCAAGCAGCGCGCGACAAAGCAAGTCCGCCTGCTTCTGGTTATCGCCCTCGAGGCACACCCGGTCGCCCGGCCGTATCACCGCTTCCATCAGGCGGGTGGCGTCGCGTGCTTCGACGATCTTACCCTTCGCCAGTTTCGCGCCGGCCTCGATGCGGGCATCGCGTGCTTGCCGGCCTTGCTGCCAATTCCTCATTCGCCATGCTCCTGGATCCGGCATTCCCTAACGATATGCGTCGGACCCGATTGGATCACTGAGGCGCTCCGGCGGGCATGTGTGAGAACCCTGTCCCGCCGGAGCCCTATGCGTCATTCGCAACCTTCTTGTCACCGCGCGGCCAACTTTTCAGCGTTGCGAGCAGCTTCTGTGATCACGGCCGCCACTTCCTTCGGATGGGATTCGTAGACGGAGTGGCTGGCGCCCTTGATCTCGGTGGTGTGGCTCTTTGCGCGGGCGTAGTACCAGCGCTCGAGATCGGGATTGATGATCTGGTCGCTCTCGGCGACGATGCCCCAGCTTGGCTTGGTCTTCCAGGCAGCCGCGGTCAGCGGCGTGGTGAAGACCTGAGCCGCGGCCAATACCTGGGAGCGCGCGGAAAATTCCGCCCGCTCGCGCGACAGGTCGGGTGCGAAGAGCTTGGGAAAATCCGGCGGGTTGAGATAGGTGTATTGATCCGGCGTCTTCTTGATCGCGCCTTCCGTCTTGGCCAGCACGCTCGGCATCTTCTTGCCAAGCGCGCCTTCGTCCTCGCCGACGTCTGGCGCATGCGCGGCGACGTAGACGAGACCGACCACCTTCGGATGAACGCCGGCCTCCGTGATGATCGAACCGCCATAGCTGTGGCCGACGAGCAGCGTCGGGCCGTCCTGCAAGTCGAGGATTCGCTTCGCCGCCGTCACGTCATCGGCGAACGAGGTTTCCGGCTCCTGCACCATGGTGACATGGAACCCTTCTTTGGTGAGGATTTCATACACGGGCTTCCAGCCCGATGCGTCCACCCAGGCGCCATGCACCAGCACGATGTTCTTGAGCGGCTCGGCACGCGCCGGAACGATTGTCGAAACGAGCGAAAGAGCGGCCGCAAAGGCGAGGCAGGCTTTGACGTATTTCATGTCCGAAGACTCCAGGTTGCGTCGTGCGAACCATAGAGGCAGAGCCTGTCTGCGTATTTCTGTAACCAAAGGGCGATTTCGACTTTGCACGCTGCCGAATAAATGTTGTCGGCGCGATCCGCTCGCTGGCAAACGTCAAGACGCACTTGCCCGTATCGGCGCAAGTGCGTCTTGTGATCTCACTCAGCCGCTGTGTACTCGACCCGCGTGCCATCGTCGCGGATCGGCACCGGCGCCATCGCCTCGAACACGCCGTCATGCCGGACCAGCGCGTGGAACAGCGCGGCGGCAACATGCATTAGGATCAGCGCAAAGAATGCGAAGGCCAGATAGAAATGCGCATTCCACAACAGCGTACGCAGGCTGTCGCTCTGCGGCAGGATCGCGGGAAGGTAGATGCCGCCGTAGAGCTCAACAGGATAGGCCGATGCCGACAGCATGGCCCAGCCGAGCAGCGGCATGCCGATCATGAGAGCATAGAGCGCATAATGCGACAATTCGGCAGCGAGCTTCATCGGCTCGGGCAGGTCGGCCGGCAGCGGCGGCGCGCCGTAATAGAAGCGCGTGACCAGGCGGATCAGCGCCAGCACCAGGATGATGCTGCCGAGCGTCTTGTGGATCGAGACCAGCGGCACGTATTTCGGCATGATCGTGGATACCATGCCGACGCCAATGAAGAGCATCGTCAGGATGCAGACTGCCATGACCCAGTGCAGCACGCGCTGAAGGGGAGAGAAGTGGTGGCGGATAGCGTTCATGGCTTCGGGCCCGTTACGGTTCGTGGATAATCCTTGGCCTCCGCCGTGCGGAGATCGTACGACTTGGCGTAGACCGATGAGCGGGCCGCCGGGAACGGATCGTCCGAGGTGCGCATGCCCGGCGGCAGTACGGTCGGATCGAAGTTGATGTCGCGGCAAGGACCATCCGCCTCGGCCTCGATCCGCTGCACGACCAGCGTGCCGACCTCGATGGTGCGACGATCCTCCGGCCATGCCTTGGTCGGATCCGCGGTGGGATCACCTGGGTTGGCGACGGTCACCGTCATGGTCCAACGCTGCGGGCCAGAGCGAACCCGCTGCGTGATCTCCTGTTCAAGGAAGTCAGGATCAAGCTTCTTGAGATCATCCTGTGTCACCGGAACCACTTGCTCCTGCGGCAGCAACGACCATCGCACCGCGTGATCGGCGCCGGAACTGTCGGTGAAGACGAAACTGTTGAGACCGTTGAAGCGATCCTCGGCATAGCTGCCGGTCCAGGGCGCATTCTTGGCCCACGCGCCGAACGGCGCAAACTCCGGATGCGCTTCGGCAAACACCTTCATCGCGTTGGGGTCCTTGCTGCCCGCTGCGACCAGGAGTTCGTGAAAGCCTTCCGGCGTGGAGGCTGCAAAGACCGGCGCATTGATCATCGCCATGCGCCATTCCTGGCCATTCGGCGGCATGATCCGCAATCCCAGGCCGCGCACGCGGACCGATGCATCCGCGGCATCCGGATTGGGCGTGCCCAGATTGAAGCGTCCCAGCGCCGCATACTGGCCGGCGGCAAGGACCGAAGCGCGCGAGATCGCCGCGCCATTGCCATTGGATTCGAAAACGCCGGTGAAGCAGATGCCCTTGGCGTGATTGCGGCGGTAACCAAGCGCCGGGCCGCTGGGCGGCGCCAGCGCCTCCAACATCTTCCAGGGCGTCAGGCGCTCCGGCGAAAGCCATCCCGCAGTGTAGGCGAAGGCGGCCGCGCTGCCGGCGATGACGACGCCGATCAGCACGAGTGATCCCAGCACGGAACGTGCGGGAGATGGACGCGGCTCGGGCATTCAGACCTCACGATGACGATGGATAATTCTGTCCTGTAGCCACCACTATCCCTCCGGAGCATCGGAGGGTCTTCCCGAACCTGCCAAGACTCTTTCAAAATCGCACGGCCGGCAGCCGCGACGCGCCCACGCCGGAGGGGATTGTCCATGCGCCGCCCCCGTCCTAACCTGCCCGAAAAAACAGGTGGAAACGCAATGGCACGGATCAAGACTATCGAGACCGGACTCTACCGGATTCCGCTGTCGGTCACGCTGTCCGACAGCACGCATGGCGAAATCAACGCGTTCGAGCTTATCACGGTTCGTGTACGCGATTCCGACGGCGCGGAGGGCATAGGCTACACCTACACGGTCGGCCGCAATGGCGGCGCCATCGCCGACATCCTCCGCCGTGAGGTTCCCGAATTGATCGAGGGCCGCGAGGCCGACGATACCGAAGCGCTGTGGCACCACATCTGGTGGCGCCTGCATTATGGCGGGCGCGGTGGCCCCACCGTGCTTGCGCTCTCGGCGCTGGACATCGCCCTTTGGGACTTGAAGGCGCGGCGCGCCGCGCTGCCGCTCTGGCGGCTGCTCGGCGGGTTCGATCAGCGCGTCCCCTGCTATGCCGGCGGCATCGACCTCGATCTGTCAGTCGAGGCCCTGCTGAAGCAGACCGACGATAATCTGGGCAAGGGCTTTCGCGCCATCAAAATGAAGGTGGGCCGGCCCGATCTCGGCGCCGACGTCGCGCGCGTGCACGCGATGCGCAAGCATCTCGGCGACGGCTTTCCGTTGATGGCCGACGCCAACATGAAATGGACACTGGAGGAAGCCATCCGCGCCGCGCGGGCGCTGCAGCCCTTTGATCTCACCTGGCTCGAAGAGCCGATCATTCCCGACGACGTCGCCGGCCACGCCCGGATCCTCGCCGCAGGCGGCGTGCCGATCGCGGCGGGAGAAAACTTGCGCACGCTCTGGGAGTTCAAGAACTATATCGCCAATGGCGCCGTCTCCTATCCCGAACCTGACGTGACCAATTGCGGCGGCGTGACCTCCTTCATGAAGATTGCGCGGCTTGCCGAAGCCTTCAATCTTCCCGTCACCAGTCACGGCGCGCACGACATCACGGTGCACCTGCTCGCGGCCTGCCCGAACCGTTCCTATCTCGAGGCGCACGGCTTTGGCCTCGATCGCTATATCGAGCATCCGCTCGTGCTCGAAGATGGCATGGCGCTGGCGCCGACCCGTGCCGGCCACGGCGTCAACTTCGACTGGAAGGGACTGGAACGACTGGCAGCATGAGCTGGCCGCGCTGGACGCCGCGCTCCCTCTCCCGCTTGCGGGAAAGGGCCCGGGTGAGGGTATCTCCACGATGGGATTGTCAGTGGGGAGAGAGCCCCCACCGTCGCTATCGTGATAACGGACCGAGACCATCCGGACAGCGTGGACGGCAAGGAAGTGGCATGACGCGAACGATCCAATGGCAGTACGGAAGTGATGAAGTCACGCTCGGTCTCGATGAGGCCGGCCACGGTGCCTCCGTCGTCCTTCTGCCGGCCCTGAGTTCGATCTCGACACGGCAGGAAATGCGCCTTCTGCTTGATCGGCTCGCTTTCCGTTTCCATGTCACAGCCGTCGACTGGCCCGGCTTTGGCGACCTGGCACGGCCATCCGCAAACTGGTCGCCGGATATGCTCTCTGCATTTCTCGACTGGTTCCTGACCGAGATCACCTCACCGCCTCACATCGTTGTCGCAGCCGGGCATGCGGCGACCTACGCGCTGCACCAGGCGGCCAACCATCGCGGCACGATCGAACGTCTCGTATTGATCGCGCCGACTTGGCGCGGACCATTGCGCACCATGATGAGTGGCGAGCGACCCTGGTTCGCCCGCATTCGCGCGGCGATCGATCAGCCTCTGATCGGCCCGCCGCTCTACCGGCTGAATGTCAGTCGCTTCGTGATCTCGAAGATGGCGCGCGGGCATGTGTACAGCAATCCCGATTGGCTCACCGGCGATCGCCTCGCCGCGAAGCTTGCCGTCACGCGAGCGGAAGGCGCCCGCCACGGTTCGGTGCGTTTCGTCACCGGCGCCCTCGACCGCATCGACAATCGCGCGGCGTCCCTCGATCTCGTGCGTCGCGCAGATATTCCGATCCTTGTCATCTACGGCGCCGAGACGCCGCCGAAATCGCGCGCGGAGATCGAGGCCCTCACCGGGCTCCCGAACGTCCAGGTCAAGCAACTGCCAAAGGGCAAGCTCGCCGTCCACGAGGAGCTGCCGGATGTTGTCGCCGACGAAATTCTGGCGATGTTGTCAGGGTGATTTCAGCCATCATCCCCGCCGTTCGATTATTGGGTCAGAACCGATGATCTGAACCTGTTGCCCAGGGCACAGCTAGGGGCTTGGTAAACGCAGTCCACCGGTTCCAGCAGATCGTCTGTCAAGTGTGATCGGCTGCCATTGTACCTGTGCAAGCGGTGCGCTTTCGGGGTAGGTTTGAGGCACGCAACGGCCTTGCAAATTTTACTGGAGGCGGAACGACAAATGCCGACAAAAGATCCGGTCAACTGGATGTTGTCTGAAGCGATCGAATCGCTCGCGCGCGCCGAACGGCTGCATCGAAGATTGTTCAGCCTGCAGCCGGCCGGCCCGCGCGAACCCAGTTGGGAGCCTCCGATCGACGTGCTGGAGACCGATCGGGAGCTGTTGATCTTCGTGGCGCTGCCCGGCGTCGATCCCGATCAGGTGGTGGCGATCATCGAGAACGGCGTGCTGATCATCAAAGGGCACCGGATATTGCCCGCGGAGCTCCGCGATGCGCTGATCCACCGGCTCGAGCTGCCGCAGGGCGGGTTCGAGCGCCGCATTGCGTTGCCGGCCGGACGCTACGCCGTGAGCCGGACCGCCTCGAATGGATGCGTCGTGTTGCGTCTGTCGAAATCCGTGTGAGAATTCATGATGTCGCCTGATAGTCAAAATCCTGGTTCGGCCACCGCCGGTGCGAAAGTGGAATCGGTCACGATCCCCTCGGATGCGCTGATCATCGTCGCGGTCCGCAACATTGTATTGTTTCCGGCCGTGATCGCTCCGGTCGCCATCGCCCGCGCGAAGTCGATCGCCGCCGCGCAACAGGCACTGCGCGAACAGCGGCCGATTGGAATCCTGCTGCAGCGAAACGCCGACATCGACGATCCCACGCCGGACGACCTGCACCGCGTCTGCACGATCGCCAATATCGTCAGGTACATCACCGCGCCCGACGGAACCCATCACATCGTCTGCCAGGGCGTGCAGCGCGCCCGCATCCTTGATTTCCTGCCTGGCACGCCATTCCCCGCGGCGCGTGTGCTTCACATTCCGGAGCCAACGACGACGTCGCCCGAGATCGAGGCGCGCTTTATGAATCTGCAGAGACAGGCCGTCGAGGCGGTCCAGCTCCTGCCGCAGGCGCCGCCCGAGCTGGTCGGCGCTTTCCAGGCAACGACATCTCCCGGCGCACTCGCCGATCTCACGGCGTCTTATATGGACATCAAGCCGCAGGAGAAGCAAGAGATCCTCGAGACCATCGACCTCGCCGCCAGGATGGACAAGGTTTCGCGCTATCTCGCCGAGCGGCTCGAAGTGCTGCGGCTGAGCAACGAGATCGGCCAGAAGACCAAGGCTGCCCTCGACGAGCGCCAGCGCGAAGTGCTGCTCCGCGAGCAGATGGCCACCATCCAGCGCCAGCTCGGCGAAGGCGAAGGCAAGGCGCAGGAAGTCGCGGAATTGAGCGCGGCCATCGACAAGGCGAAGATGCCGTCCGAAGCCGAAGGCCAGGCGCGCAAGGAGCTGCGGCGCTACGAGCGGATGCCTGAAGCCGCCGCCGAAGGCGGCATGGTTCGCAGCTATCTCGACTGGCTGATCGATTTGCCCTGGGCGCTGCCAGACGAAAAGCCGATCGATATCCGCGAGGCCCGGCGCATCCTCGATGAGGATCATTTCGGGCTGGAAAAGATCAAGGCGCGGATCATCGAATATCTCGCGGTCCGCAAACTGGCGCCGCATGGCAAGGCGCCGATCCTGTGCTTCGTCGGACCGCCCGGCGTCGGCAAGACCTCGCTCGGCCAGTCGATCGCGCGCGCCATGGACCGGCCGTTCGTGCGCGTCAGCCTCGGCGGCGTCCATGACGAAGCCGAGATCCGCGGGCACCGCCGCACCTATATCGGCGCCCTGCCCGGCAATATCATCCAGGGCATCAAGAAGGCCGGCTCCCGCGCCTGCGTCATGATGCTCGACGAGATCGACAAGATGGGACGCGGCATCCAGGGCGACCCGTCGGCGGCGATGCTCGAGGTGCTCGATCCCGAGCAGAATTCGACCTTCCGCGACAACTATCTCGGCGTGCCCTTCGATCTTTCACGCGTCGCCTTCATCGCGACCGCGAACATGCTCGATACGGTTCCGGGACCGCTGCTGGACCGGATGGAGATCATCAGCCTGCCCGGTTACACCGAGGATGAAAAGCTCGAGATCGCGCGGCGCTATCTGGTGCGCCGCCAGCTCGAGGCCAACGGTCTCAAACCAGAGCAGGCGACAATCGAGGACGAAGCGCTGCGCTCGATCATCAAGGGCTACACGCGGGAAGCCGGCGTCCGTTCGCTCGAACGCGAAATCGGCAAGGCGCTGCGCCATGCCGCGGTGCAGATCGCGGAGGGCAGCTCAGCCAAGGTGACGCTCGGCGCTCGGGATCTCACGACCGTGCTCGGCCAGCCGCGCTTCGAAGGCGAGATCGCGCTGCGCACCAGCGTGCCCGGCGTTGCGACCGGGCTTGCCTGGACACCGGTCGGCGGCGACATTCTCTTCATCGAAGCAACACGCGTGCCCGGCAGGGGCGGCCTGATCCTCACCGGCCAGCTCGGCGAGGTCATGCGCGAAAGCGTGCAGGCGGCGTTGACACTGGTGAAAAGCCGCGCCGCGCAGCTCGGGATCGATCCGTCGCTGTTCGAGAAGAGCGATATCCATGTCCACGTGCCCGCGGGCGCCACGCCGAAAGATGGTCCGAGCGCCGGCGTCGCGATGTTCACCGCGCTGTCCTCGCTGCTCACCAATCGCACGGTCAGGCACGACACCGCGATGACCGGCGAGATATCGCTGCGCGGCCTGGTGCTGCCGGTCGGCGGCATCAAGGAGAAAGTCGTCGCGGCCGCGGCCGCCGGCCTGACCCGGGTGATGCTGCCGGCGCGCAACCGGCGCGACTTCGACGACATTCCGCAAGGCGCGCGCGACAAGCTGGAGTTCATCTGGCTCGAGCGCGTCGACGATGCGATCGCGCAGGCGTTGGAGCCGGCGAAATAGCCGGCCAACGCGCAGCAGAGAATGTACGGGGCACGCGGCTCTCCGCGTGCCCCTCAATCCTTGCCCTTGGTCTGCACGAGATAGCTGACGATCGCGGGCACGTCGGCCTCATCGATCGGCGCCTTGTAAGTGTTGATCATCTTGTTCACCTCGGCTTCCCATGTCGCCTTGGGCAGCGGCGGCTGGTTCAGCACCATGTCGGTCGAATGGCAGGCGAGGCAATTGTTGTTGATCGCCGCGGCGCTGGAGCCGCCGGGGAACAAGGCATCGCCTGCCGGCAGCTCCACCGTCGTCGATTTGATCGTCGGCAGATCCTGAACCCAGGCCGGCGTCGAGGAGAGCAGCGCACTTCCGAAGCAGCCGATCGCAGCCAGATATTTCAGCATGATCAGCTCCTAGAATGCCTTGACCTGCACGGTTTCGATGACGTTGCGCATGAAACCGCTGCCATTCCAGTTCGGCATGTCCGGCTGGACCTCGCCTGCGGAATTGGTGCAGCGGACCATCAGCGCGTGATCGCCTTTATCGGCAAGCGCAAAGTCCGTCTGCCACCGGCGAAAGCCGTACTTGCCGGAATCATCGCCAAGCTTGGCCGGCTGCCATGACTTGCCGCCATCGCTGGAAAACTCGACCTTGGCGACGCCAGTGTCGCCGCCAAAGGCGATGCCGCGAGCGGGCACGCGCGTGCCCGCGGTGTAGGACGCGCCATCAGTGATATTGGTGAAGAACGAGCGCGGCACCATGCGGTTGATCGGCACCATCTTCACGCCGCTCTGTCCCGGCACGATGCTGGCATGCGGCGTATCGGGAATCGTATATGCTACAGCCATCCAGTAATTATCGTCAGGCTTGTCGAGCACTTCGATGTCGCTCAGCATCTTGATCCAGTAGGTCGAGTACCACCCCGGCACGATCAGGCGCAGCGGAAAACCGTTGAGCAGCGGCAGTTGCTCGCCATTCATGGCGTAGGCGATCATCACTTCGCCGTCGCGGGCGTGATCGATCGCAAGCGACTTCCGGAAGGTCGGAGCGTCCAGGACGACAGGCTCGTCCAATCCCTTGAAGCGGACCTGGACGGCGCCGGCCTTGACGCCGGCGCGATCCAGCACGTCCTTCAGCCGTACGCCGGCCCATTTGGCGTTGCCCATCGCGCCATTCGCCCATTGCGCGCCGGGCACGCGCGGCGAGAAGAAGCCGCGCGAATTGCCGGAGCATTGATTGACCGCGGCAAGCTCCACCCGCGGCAGGTCGCGCAGGATGTCCGATATCGACAGCGACAGCGTCCGATCGACATGCCCGCGCACCGCAAGCCTGAAGGCGTTCACGTCGACCGAATTCGGGATCTCGGCCCAGTGCCAGCGCACGTAGAACTGATCGTTCGGCGTGAAGACGCCGCGGTCGAACACTTCCATCGGCGTTTCGAGCAGCGCCGGCCGCACCCGCTGCAGGATCATGTCGCCTTTTTGCGGAAAAGCATGCGTGATCGGCCGTTCCCGCGGCCCGCTCGCAAACGGCAATTTGACCATTTCTTCGGCGAAGGCCGGCGATACGGCAAGCGACAGACCGGCAATTCCAATGTTCCGGAGCACAGTACGGCGCGACGGACGTTCAGTGGGGGCGGAGCGAGCGGGATGCAGGTTTCGCAGCGAATAGCTGAGCGCATCTTCCTTGTCGTTGCGCATCGGAGCTTCCTCCTTGGGCAAGCGGCACCGAGCCCATCGGCACCGCCCATTGCAAATCCGAACAATAGCATACGCAGCCTGGTGTCAACGGGACATCTGGGTATTTCGAATTTGCCCGCTACCGAGGCAGCGAATCGCGCAACATCGTACGACACGCGGCCGATCAGGCCGCCAGCGCGTCCTGGTTGATTTCACCCTTGGCAAGCGTCGTCAGCAATTCGTCCGCCCGCTTTTCTTCATCGAGCGCGCCGTGCAGCAGCCGCTGGTCCTCACGAAGGTTGAGCTGGCCCGCAAGCGCGGCCACGCTTCCATAGGCTGCGATCTCGTAATGCTCGAGCTTCTGTGCGGAGGCGATCAGGCCGGCGTCGCGAAGGTAGTCGTCCTTCAGGATTACGCACATCTTCTCGGTCTCATGGATCAGCGCCTGCATGGCCTGATCCGTATGTTGCTCTGCGGCGGCGTCGTGCTTCTGCAGGATCGACCGCAGCCGCTCCTCCTGCATGATGGTTTCCCGCTGATGCCGCTCCAACGCAGCCCTTAGCGAAGGATGCGAGGCCGCTTTGGCCATAAGCAGCAACGCCTCGCCAAGCTGCTGCTCGACGCTGACAAGTTCCTGCAATTCGGCAAGGTACATGTCCTTGAATGTCGTGATCTCCATGGTGGTGTCCTTTCGAACGGACCGCCGGCCAGCCGGCCGCCGCGGCCCTCAAGTGCAATCGCCGATCGGGTTGAAGGTAGCCCCGGCGAAGCTGCGCTCCCTCTCCCGCTTGCGGAGGAGGGCTGGGGTGGGGTGCCTCTGCATTGGGACTCCCCGAGTGGAGAGAGCCCTCACCCGGCGCAACGCCATAGCCGAGGCTCCGCTTCGGCGTTCTCTAAGGACGGCCGCCGAAGGCGGCCTTCACCTCTCCCGCAAGCGGGAGAGGTGAAGATTCAGCCTGATCGGATATACTCAAGCTGACCATTCAACGAAGGGAACCAGTTCCCGGTTCCTAAAATGGCATGCCGGCGCGGCTCACGCCCGATAGAGATAAAGATAGTTCGGCGAGAACAGCGCCGTGCTCTTGAGCGCATCCAGGTCGGTGATCGTCAGCGTCCGTTCGCGCAGCAGGATCAGGCCGGAGCTGCGCAAGTCCTGCAGCGTGCGGTTGAGATGGACCACCGAGAGGCCGGTCGCGTCGGCCAGATCCATCTGGGTCACCGGAAAGGCGCAGGAATTGCCGTCGATCAGGCCGACCGGCCGCAATCGTTCATAGATCTCGCATAGCAGATGCGCTACGCGCTCGAGCGCCAGCCGGCGGCCGAGATTGATCGCCCATTCGCGCTGGATCGCGCTGCTCACCAGCGTCTCGCACCAGAACGCCTCCGCGACCGAACGGTCGTTCGCGACCAGCGCCTCGAACTGCGCGCGTTTGACCTCGGCATAGACCACTGGCGTCAGGCTCGCGATGGAATGATCCATCACCGGTAGCAGATAGGTGTAGGCGTCGCAGGTCTCTCCCGGCAGGATGAAATTGACGATCTGGCGCCTGCCGTCCTCCAGCGTCTTGTAGCGGCACAGCCAACCCGACAGGATGATCCGCACGCCGTGGACCGCATCGCCCTCGCAGATCAGGTCCTCGCCCGCGCCGACATGCTGCATGCCCTCGCGTATCGCCCGTTCCAGCGCAGCGACACCCTCGTCCGACAAGGGCCGCAGCGCATTCAGTCGCCGGATCACCGGCTGCGCCAGAATTCCCTCGACGGGTGGGGGATGCATCTAGCTGTCCAGTACCGGCGTGTGGATGGTTCGCCGGCTCAAGGGAATGATGATGGTGCAGTGAAGGCCGCCAGCATTGAACATCATCATGGTCTGTCCCTTGAACTCGAACGCCAGCGTCCGCTCCAGCAGTTCGGTGCCAAAACCCTTGCGCGGCGGCGGCGCGACGGACGGGCCGTTCCGCTCGCGCCAGTCGAAAACCAGCCGTGGCGGATTGACCGCCTCGTCGATCCGCCAGCTTATCTCGATGCGCCCTGAAGGCTGGCTCAGCGCACCGTATTTCAGCGCATTGGTCGCAAGTTCATGGAGGGCAAGCGCGAAAGTTTCCGCGGCCTTTGACTGGAAACGCACTTGCGGGCCGGACACGCGCAATCGCTCGCCTTCGCGGGCATTATAGCCGAGCAACTCCTCGATGACGAGGTATTCGAGATCGACGCCGCCTTCGGGGTCGCGGATCACCAGCGCCTGGGTCCGCGCGAATGCGTTCAGGCGGCCGTCGAGATGGGCGGCATATTCGTCGACGCTCGAGCTGGTTTCGGCGGAGCGGCGCGCGATCGAGCGGATGACGCCGAGCGTGTTGCGGACGCGGTGCTGAAGCTCGGCGAGCAGCAGCCGCTGCCGCTCCTTCGCGCGCGTGATCGCGGTGACGTCGATGAAGGTGATGACCACGCCGGCAATGAAATTGCCGATACTCCGGTACGGCAGGATGCGGACGACGTAGCGCGTGCCGCTGTCGGGCGCACTTAGTTCGCGCTCGGCGCTGGCGAGCGTACGCAGCACGCGGCGAACGTCGTCATAGAGCTCCTCGATCGGAATGCGCGCCTTGATCTGCGCGATCGGCCGGCCGACGTCGGTTTCGACCAGATGCAGCACCTGGGTGATCGCGGGCGTGAAATTCATCACCTTGAGGTCATTGTCGAGGAATACGGTCGCGATCTGCGTGCCTTCAAAGAAGTTCTTCAGATCGCTGGTGGCGCGCGCCAGCTCCTTGACCCGGTGCGCCAGCTCGCCATTGACGGTTGCCAGCTCCTCGTTCAGCGCCTGATATTCCTCGTTGGAGGATTTCAGCGCCTCGTTGGTGCTTTCGAGCTCCTCAATGGTGGCCTGCAGCCGCTCGCGCGTCGTCAGCAATTCGCTTTCCAGCCGCTCGACGTGCTCGGGCCTGACCAGCGCATTGGGATTATTCTCCTTGTTGTCGGCGACGCGGGCCGGGGGCACTTCAAACCCCTGCCTCTCCTCCAGCCGCCGCAGATGGCGGGCATAGATCTGGATGTGCTCGGGGATCTGATCGGGCGGCAGCACGTAATCGGCGATCGCGGCCGCATGATTGCTGTCGGCGCGTTGATCGACATGATCGCCAGCGACCCGCTCGGCGATGGCCAGCCCGCCATGGTCCTTCAGGGTCTCAACGCCCAGCGTCCCGTCGCCGCCAGTCCCGGCAAGGACGACCCCGATCGCCTCCTCGGCGCGCTCCTCCGCGAGCGATACCAGGAAGCTGTCGATCGTGGCGCGTTCGCCTGGCGCCTGCGCGGCCCCGCGGATCGCAAGACGACCGCCCTGGATCGTGGCGATCCTGTCGACGGGGCAAAGATAGATCGTGCCGCCTTCGATCATGGCGCCGTCCTGGATCTCGGAGAGCCGGCTGCCTTCCGGTCGCTGCAGCATCTCTCGCAGCCGTCCGTCGTCGAACGCCTCGCGGCGCTGCAACACCAACACGATGGCCTGGTCGGAATTGAGCGCCAGCCTCGAGAAGAATCGCTCGATACTGTCCATCGCACCGGCAGACGCTCCGACGCCGATGATCAACGGTGCCTTGGCCCGACGTCTACCGTCCGCTGATTCCGATCCGACTTCACTCATGGGGCGGCGGCTCTCGCTGTTCTGTCAGGGCCTGATTTGGCGTGGCAAAAACCATGCACATAGCGAAGCTTGACGCTATCCCAACGGTGACTACGGCGAAATAACGCGTGAGGGCGCCGCCCAACGCAACCCCGCCATAACGCATTGAGGACGCCCATACCGGCGCGTCCAGAACCGGGGCGAGCTAGGAAGATCGGCCCGCAGCGATCAATTCGCATCCGAGTTGCACAGGTTAGTGCGCCGGTTCCAAAATGCTGCCACGCTGCTTGGCCTCGGAGCATCGGGCGGGTTGCATCATGAATGAACTCGACGAACGGATTGAGCAGCTCGAGCGCAGAGCCGCGGAAAGCACGCTGATTGCCGACCTCTCGCCAAGACGGGAAATCCGGATCCACAACACCCGTCTGGCCGACGAACTGCGGCAGGTTGCTGCCGAACTCAAGATGCTGCAGTCGGAGAGACCTTTGGGCGGCCTGAGCGGCGGGCGTGCTCGCGAACGGTATTCGTCTGGAGACGCGCTCCTTACTATGAGAGGGCGATATTGCATGCGCGGCAGCGCGAAATATCCAAGCGATTCCAACGTGATTTGCCCCGTCCAGTTTTGCTGCGAAAAATAAACCGCTTAACCCGTCGGGCAAATCACGACTATGACTCCGCGCGTCTCACCCGAATGAGGGGCGGCTCGCGATCGTCACGAACGTGCGGTGAGATGCGGTGGACGCAGTTGTTGCGAAAGACGAGCGTGACATCAGCGGACGGCGAAGTCGTGTGGTCCTGGCGCCCCGACGCTGGCGCTAAGTTTTTCGCGCGAAGAAGTTCGCGCTTGAGATGACGGTGGCAAGAAAGCCCGGTCACCGGGGAGAGCACGAAGGAAGCCGTAACACCATCGCGCAGGGAAAGCC
>NZ_JBEGDB010000126.1:0-22829 GCF_043638955.1 Bradyrhizobium sp. 31Argb
GAACCGCCGGATACGGACCCGTACGTCCGGTGGTGTGGGAGGGGCGAAGCCGCGAGGCTTCCCCCTATCCCGATTCGCTTGTGGAGAGGTGGATTGCTTCGCTCCGCTCGCAATGACGCCGTCGTCCTGGTGAAGGCCAGGACCCATAACCCACGGGCCTTTGTATGTGCTCCGCTGCAACCGCTTGCTCGCACCACAACAACTCCCTGTGGTTATGGGTTCCCGCCTGCGCGGGGACGACAGCGGTACAAGCTGTAGGGTGGGCAAAGCGACTTGTCCGCCGTAGCTCAACGAGCGAAGGCGGAAGCGTGCCCATCATCGCGAGCACGGGACCGGATGGTGGGCACGGCGCAAGTGCGCCTTTGCCCACCCTACGGTCTCAAGCGCAAGCGCTTGCTCGCGCGCCGCTCACCGCCAAACCCGCTGCAGCACATGCTCCCACAGCCACGCCCACGCGATCCCGCCGATGTCGCCGAGCTGCAGCAGCACCGCGACCCAGACAAACGCCGAGACGAAATTCGCGATCTGGAACGGCTGCTGCGGCATCCGCAGCATTCCGGCGACGATCGGCACCGAGGCGCGCAAGGGGCCGGAGAAGCGGCCGATGAAGATCGCGAGCACGCCCCATTTCTTGAGGAAGGCCTCGCCGTGCACCAGGAGATTGGGATGCCGCGAGAACGGCCACATCCTGGCGATCGCATGATCGAACTTGCTGCCGATCCAGTAGGACAGCCAGTCGCCGAATGCAGCACCGAGCGCGCCGGCGGCGAGCATCGGCAGGAAGGCGATGCCGCCGGACCTCATCATCATCCCGATGCCGACCAGCACAGCCCAGGCCGGCACCACGAGCGAGAGGAAGGCGAGCGATTCCGCGAAGGCAAGCGCAAACACGATCGGCGCCGCCCACGCGCGGTGATCCCTGACGAACTCGACGACATGCCGGGCGGATTCTTCGAGGGACATCGTACCGCCGCTTCCGATCCGCCTTCGCCGATACCACCACTCAGCCCGGGATTTTCCGGCGAATTGCGCACGCCCGACACCGCGCGCTGCGTCGAGGCGCTGGAGAGCCGATCAAGGCGGCGCATCCCGAAATGTCGCCGTTCATCAAGCCACAAATCCGTCACCACTATAAGGCGGTGCGCAACATCAGGTTCGACGGTGGCTAAAATTGAGGCTATCATGCCGACGTGCGAAAGCGAAAGATGCAGGCCAGCATTCACGACTTTGCGCTGGCGCAGCCGGAACTTTCGCCCTAATCTCTCATTAGTTTTGCAGTTTCATCCAGCAAGGGAGTGCGGGGATGGCGACGCAAATCGTGATGGATCACACTGGCGACAGCCGGCACAATTTCAATCCCGCCGACGAGAAGGCCCTGCGCGAAGCGCAATTGCGCTTCGACGCATTGATGAAGAGCGGTTACACCGCTGCGGTGCGGGACGTGTCGGGACAGCCGACCGTGGTCCGTTCCTTCGATCCGAACGCCGAAGAGACGCTGTTCTATCCGCGACTTGTCGGCGGCTAGGCCGGTCCATCATGTCCGGCAGGCTGTCGCGGGCGTTCGCCGAGGCCGCGCGGCTCTCGCGCGCGGCTTGGCGGCGGTTCGTCGAATATTGCGTACTGGATGACAGCCAGTCGCGCGGTCTGGCGCTGCTGAAGGAATGGCTGACGCCCGAGCAGCTCGTGCAGTATGAGACGAGCGGCTATTTCGACGTGGTCGGCTGCCACTCTGGCAGACGCTACCGGATCCGCCACGGCACCGGCATGAACATCTATGAATTGGACGAGCTCGGCCGGTTGCATGCGGGCTGGTGTTTCGTGCCTCGGGACACGCTGGTGGCGGGTGACGTCATGCTGGCGCAAAAAATCGCGCTCGAGGCCAACGAGCGCTCGGCGCTTGCTGTGGCGCGAAGCTTCCCGGTCCGCTGGCGGCCGACATAGCCGGGCTGTCGCTGCTTAGCGTCGCGGCTCTTACCGTCGCGACAATGGGGCTGGCGGCGGGGGCGCGGTGGTGCCGGGGCCGAGCGAGCGTTGCACCATCGCGGTGTCGGCCCAGCGGCCGAAGCGATAGGCGACGCCGGGCAACAGCCCGACCCGGGCAAAACCGAAACGCTCGTGCAGCGCCAGCGAAGCGGCGTTGTCGCTGTCGATATAGCCGATCATCTGGCGAAAGCCGGCGGCCGCGCACGCGTCGATCAGTTCGCCGAGCAGGAGGCGCCCGATGCCGCGGCCTACCTGGTCGTGACGGACATAGATCGAATGCTTTACCGCATAGCGATAGGCCGGCCGCTTCCGGAACAGCACCACATAGGCATAACCGACCACCTCACTGTTGCGGGTCGCAACCAAATGAGGCAGGCGATGGTTGCGGAAATTCTTGCGCCGGTCGCGGAAATCGTCCGGCTCCGGCACCCCGCTGTCCTCGACGCTGTCGTCGACGCCGCGCCGGATGTGGCGGCGGTAGATCGACAGCATGGCCTCGACATCGGCCTCGCGCGACGGCCTGACGATGATCCGCTCTTCGTTCATCGGCCGTCACTCGGAAATCACGTAGGTGAACAGGCGCACGCGCCCCGCCTCGTCGATCTCCTTGTAGACGCCCTGGATCTCGACCTCGAAGCCCGGGAACGCGTTGAACGATGCCTCGAACATCTTCAGGTAGTCGATCATCGGCCGGGTCTGTTCCGACAATCGTTCACCCGGCACGATGGTGGCGATACCGGGCGGGTAGACCACGAACGGGGTTGCGGCAATGCGGCCCGAAATCTCGCCGATCGGGAGATAATCGACGTCGTTGCGCACGAGGTAGCGTGATGCTTCGCGTGGCGACATCGCAATCTCGGGCAGGTGCTCGGGCAGGAACTGCTTGCGCTGCAGCGCGCTCACATCGGCTGCGCGGAAGAAGCGGTGCATGTCGCCGCAGAGGTCGCGCAGGCGCACGCCGGCATAGCGGGCAGGCCTGCGGCGGAAGAATTCGGGGATGACGTCCTCGAGCAGCGCATTGTCGTCATGCAATTTCTTGAACGCGACGAGCCCCGAGATCAGCGTCCCCGCCTTGCTCGCCTCCACGCCGGGCGTGAGCAGGAAGAGCAGGGAGTTGAGGTCGTTCTTCTCGGCGACGATCCGGTTCTCCCGCAGATATTGCGCCACCACCGGCGCGGGAATGCCGTGGTCGGCATAGGCGCCGGTGGCGTGATCGAATCCGGGCGTGAGCAGCGTCAGCTTGTTCGGATCGGTCATGGCAAAGCCCGCCGTCATCTCGGGGAAGCCATGCCAGCTATCGCCGGGCTGGAGCTGCCAGAACGCCGGGTTGGTCGCGAGCTGGTCGGTGGAGATGGTTTCCCAGGCGACATTGTGCGCCCCGCCTTCGCGCGCGACATCCGGGATCATCACGCGGTCCGGCACGAACGGCTCGAAGAACCAGCGCCGCTCGGGGCGGGCTTCGTTCTCCTCGAACTCGCGGCGGGTGGCGCGGATCTTCTTGCGCAGCTCGATGCCGAGCCGGATCGTGTCGTCCCACAACACCTCGCCGGAGCGGCCCTTCATCATTTGCGCGCCGACATCGAGCGAGGCGAACAGCGGATAGAATGGCGAGGTCGAGGCGTGCTGCATGAAGCTTTCATTGAAACGCCGATGCTCGACCCGGCGCTTCTGGCCCTTGATGTGGCGGTCGCGGACGTGGATCTGGGAGGCCTGCGAGAAGCTCGCGAGCTGCTTGTGGGTCGATTGCGTCGCGATGATGCCGGGCGCCTCGGGACCGAGGTCGGCAAGGCCCATCGCGAAGCGGCCGGCATAGATCGGATGGAACTTCATGAAGCCGGCCCAGGCCTCGTCGAACAGGATGTAATCGCAGAGATGGCCGATGCGCCTCAGGATCATCTCCGCGCTGTGGATAGTGCCGTCATAGGTGCATTGCTCGACCACGGCGACGCGGAAGGGGCGGGGCCTCTTCCAGGCGTCCTTGTCCTTGACCAGCGGATGGTTGCGGATGCGCTCGCGCAATGCGGCCTCGTCCAGCGCGTCCCAGCGCATCGGCCCGATCAGGCCCCAGGCGTTGCGAACGGTCGGCACATAGACCGGGATGCCGCCGCCGAGCAGCAGCGCGCCGTGGTGGGCGGCCTTGTGGTTGTTGCGGTCGAACAGCACGAGGTCGCCGTCTGTGACCAGCGAGCCGAGCGCGACCTTGTTGGACGTGGAGGTGCCGTTAAGCACGAAATAGGTCTTCTCCGCGCCGAAGATCCTGGCGGCTTCCTTCTGCGCCCGCCCCTCGTGAGTCAGCAGGTCGCCGAGGTCGAGCACGGAATTGTCGAGGTCGTCGCGGAACACGGCTTCGCCGAGATGCTCGACGAACACGCGTCCGATCGGGCTGCGGCTGTAGAACACGCCGCCATTGTGGCCGGGGCAGGTCCAGAGCTGGTTGCCTTCCTCGGCATAGTCGACCAGCGCGCCGAAGAACGGCGTCTTCAGCGTCTCGGCATATTGCTTCAGCCGGCTGATCAGGTTCTTGGCGATGAACGGCGGCGTTTCCTCCGACAGGAACACATAGCCGTCGATGAAGTCGAGCACCTCGACCGGCAGGTCCTCGAACCGCTTGCGGCGGATCAAGAGGATGATCGGGAAGTCGAGCCCGCGCCGCCGCATCAAATTGATCAGCGACGCGGTCTTGCCCTCCAGCCCCTTCTTGCCCCAGTCGACCACCATGCAGCCGATCGCCGCGTCGGTCTGCACCGCGATCTCGGCATCCTCGAGCTTGCGGGCGCGCACGACCTCGAAGCCGGAGCGCTGGATCTCGTCGATGATCTGGTTGAAGCGGATGCCCTCGAGATCCTCCGGATCGAATACGGGCGCCGCGAACAGGAAGGTGAAGCGTCGGAAATAGTCCATCGGTGTCCTCGGAATGGTCCGAGCGAGAAGTCGGCACATTTCGTGACAGGCAGATGACGGTGGACCCAGTGAGGGAAAAATGATGGCCGGGCGGGCCGATGCCGCTTCAATTCGGTGGGCCTTGCCTCGGATATTCGAGCTGCATGGCGACGAAATCGGCCGTTCGCCCGCCGTAGCGTGCCTCGATCCGCTGCAGCGTCTGGTCCAGCGCCTGTGCCGGCGGCAGTGACCCGACCGGTTGCAGCAATCGCTCGGCGGGCCACTGCGTCGCGACCTGATCGGGCAGGATGCGCAGGCCGTTGCGGCTCGGCTGTGCCTCCGCCGTCGCGGCAAAGGTCACGGTGCGCGAACGATAGGTCCGCGACCAGGCGTCGGCTGCAAGCGCGAGCGACACTTCGTCGATGCCGGGCGCCAGCGCGATGCCGAGCTGCTCGCGGTTCCAGAAGGCGAGCGTGTTCTGGATCGCTGTGAGCGCGAACGGCCGCGTGAACTGGAACGCGCCGCTGTCGTGGCGGGCATCCCAATGGGGCAGGCCGATGTCGCGGGCGACGGCTTGCGCCTTCTCGCGGCCGGCGATCGCTTCGATCAGCGTGAGCGACATCGGCATCGAAGCCGTGATCCCCGTTGTGGTCGCAACGCCCTGGTCGACCACGATCCTGCGATCCCTGATGTAGTGGATCGCCGGATGCTTCTCGCGCAGGTCTTTCAGCGAGTACCAATGCGTGGTCGCCCGCTTGCCGTCGAGCAATCCGGTGCTGGCGACCACCATGGTGCCGACGCAGACGCCGATGACGATCGCGCCCTTTTCCGCCTGCTGCCTGATCCATTGCACCACGACCGGATCGTCGTCACGGCTCATGGCGGGGACGATGACATAGTCGGCGCCATCAGGATGTTGCGCATCGAATGCGGCGATGGTGGCGTCCGGCTCCACCTTCAGTACCGGAAACAGCGTCACCGGTCCGGGTCCCGTCGCAAGCGTCACCACGTCGGCGACGTCGGCGCGCTTGAGGATGCCGTAGGGCATCAGATAGTCGGTGGTCTCGGTCTGCTCATTGATGCCGACGATCGCGATCAGCGGCCGCTGCCGCTTCGGCGGCTTCAACGCCGCGATGGTGGCGTCAGCCTCCTGGCTTGCGATCGGCGGCATGTTTCCAAGCGCAGCTCGCGAGGGCAGCGTCAGAAGCCAGCCGCCACCAATGATCAAGAAAAGCGCGGCAGCGGCAAGACCGCCCCACGCGAGAAGCCGCCAGTTCATTGCCTGCGTCGCTCTACGAATTCACCTCGCACTCGCTGCGCAACCTATCTTCTCACGCCGCGCCGCGAAATGACGCAGATCCGGCAAAAACCGACACGGGGACAGGGCTGGATCGGTGAACTTCGGTCGAAAGCCACTTGCCGAATTATTCCCCGCGTCAGGCAAACATTGCGAAAAAATTCTTCGTGCTCTCCGGCGGAATAGAACGCGCCGCAGCATGTCCTACTCATGCAAGCTATTTCCGTACAGGAGCTATCATGAAGATCGCATCGATTGGTTTCGCACTCGCCACCGCCATTTCCCTGGCGACGGTCTCCGCGGCGTTTGCTGCACCGCCCACCAAGACCGGCACCACGACGAAAGGAACTGTGCTGACGGACGCGAAGGGCATGAGCCTCTATACCTTTGACAAGGACGCCGATGGCAAGTCTGCCTGCAATGGCCCGTGCGCAACGAACTGGCCGGTCCTGAAGGCTGAGGCGAGCGACAAGGCGGGCGAGGGCTACACCATCATCACCCGTGACGATGGCTCCAAGCAGTGGGCCTACAAGGGCAAGCCGCTTTACACCTTCGCCAAGGACCAGAAGCCCGGCGATATCACCGGCGACGGCTTCCTCAACGGCGCCTGGCATCTTGCGCAACCCTGATGAGGTTGAGCTCGAGATAACGCGAGAGGCGGATCAGCGCAGCATGATCCGCCTTTTGTTTGAGCATGATCTCCGCGCAAACGCTTCGCGTTTGTCGCGAGGGAAAACCGGTATCCGCTTTTCCGGATCATGCTCTAGCTGGCTTGCACGCCTGCCTCCCGTGGGGCGCAAAGAAGTCGGTTGGCGGTTATTTCGTATGCCCCCACGCCTCGTCCCAATCCGCACCAGCCGCGTCGACCACGCGGCCGTCGGCCTCGAAGAACTTGTTCGGCACCTGGAAGATCGCGAGGATTAATCCGCCTTCGGGGCACCAGGCGACGTGGCGGCTGCCGGCTTCGCGCCAGATGAACTCGCCTGCGTTCGCGGCAATGCCCTGCGCCGGGCCTTCCTTGTCGACGAGCGAACCTTCGAGGACATAGGTCTGCTCGATATTGACGTGCTCGTGGTCGGGCAGCACCGTGCCAGGCGCAAAGCGCATCAAGGCTGTCATCAATCCGGTGTTGCGGTCGAACAGCAGCCTTGGCCTCGCAGCCGGGGAAGCGGGTCTTTTGCCACTCCATTTCCTGCGGGCGCACGAGATGGGAATGCGCATCGGCGGTCTGATGCGCCTGCGGCGTCGCAGTGTCCATGGCGTTCCTCCGGTTTCGTTGAACCAAAGGGATGATAGCCGGATCGCGCAGCGGCGTCAGCGGTTACCGCAGTCCCTCATAGACCATGAATCCGCGCGCGATCGCGAGCTTTCGCAGCGCACGCGGCACAAATCTTTCCGGCGGATGAAGATAGCGCCACGAGGTTAGTTTGAAATCGGAGAGCGCGGTCGCGACGCTCTCGAACGGTGCGAGCAGACCGGTGAGGCTCACCGGCACATGCGCGCGGTTGTTGAAGGGGAGCAGCAGCAATTCGAGATGCGCCGGCGTGCCCGCCTGGCTCGAAGCCGTGACGCCGGCGACGGCGGGCAGCATCTCCTCGGCGACAAAGGCGACGATGTCTTCGATCTGGCGGCGGCTCTCACCGGTGAACAGCGCCGCAAAGCTCTTGTCCTTGAGGTCGCGGCCGAGCAGGGCGCAGACGCGCGTGCCGGCGACGCGAAAGGGAAAGCCCGCTTCATGCCCGTAGGCCAGCACGAAAATGTCGCCGAGCCGCTCGCGAACGGCCTCGGGATCGAGGTCGCAGCGATCGGGCGCGCGCGCGTTGCCACGCGTCTTGTCCCAGTAAGCGAAGAATTCGCGGCTTCCCGGATGCTTCATTCAAGAACCTTGCCTCGCGCTTGCCGCGCCGGGACACATCTGTCCCGGTTTTGCGCAAGCGCATTCATTCTCAGTAGTGCAGGGGAACTTTTGCAGCGTCCATGCCGCGGCCATGTTTTCGCAGGCTTTCCGGCGGCTTTGCGGTGTTAACGTTAAATTAACTATGAGCTTGGCGCGGCCCGCATGCCCCTCTACTGTCCGCTCATTCCCGTTCTTGCCGGCTGTTCTCCAGGGGCCGGCGGGTCCGTACACAGGTGGCGTCGAACAATCAGGTCATCGCGCGGGGAGGGGTGGGGATGTGCTCCCGTTCCCCTTGGGCGCGACAAGACCCGACAGCAGCAGAGGGCGGGCCTTCTCAGGGCCCGCCCTCAATGCCTTTCGGAGGCGTTATCTGCTTGATTTTTCCCTGGCTTGGCCTCGACCCTGGGTTCGTGTTCCACCTTGGAGGCGCCGTCGGTGCAGCGCCTCAGGGGAGCAGGTGCAAGACACTGTTGGGGAACGTGAGTGTCTCCACACAACCTGGCAACGAAGGGCCTGTTCCGAATCCGATGCAGGCACTGTCCGCGTTTGATCCTCACTTCCGGACCAGGGCCCACCGAGTTGAGTGATTCGCGGCTTGCGGTGCCAAGCGTCAAGTTGAAGTTATTCTAAGAAGCTGTAGCGCGGACCCGGAACCTGCGACAGGTCGTCGCGAGCACAGCGCGACACCGGCCGGCGGAAAGCGGGGTGACACCGAGCGCGCTTCATGCGAACACTCACACGATGGACACATCGGAGATATATCCTGCCGCTGAGCGCCGGTGGCCGCCGACGATTGTCATTGGCCGCACGGCCAGGGGTCCCGTTCTGCGCATCGAGCTACTGCAGGTCCTGTCGATCTTCAGTCTTGTCCTGGTGGTGATGGGCAGCATCGCCGGCGTATGGTGGTTCTCCGTCCACGGCATTACCTGGTTCGAGCCTTTGCTGTTGCTGTCCGTGACCTTCGTCACCGGCCTCGGCATCACGCTCGGCTACCATCGCTTGTTCTGCCATCGCGCCTTTGTCGCGCGTGCGCCGCTCGCCGCAGCGCTCGGGCTTCTTGGCGCGATGACCATGCAGGGCCAGATCTTGGGGTGGGTCTCGATCCATCGCAAGCATCACCGATACAGCGACCGGCCCGGCGATCCGCATTCGCCGCGCCCGCGCGGAGCCGGGATTGTCGGCGCCATCCGAGGCTTCTTCCAGGGCCATGTTGGATGGGTGATGTCCGACGTCTATTGCGTCTACGTCGACTACGTGCGCGATCTGCGCCGCGATCCGGTCGTTCGCTGGGTTGATCGTTGGTATTGGCTGTGGGTCGCCGCCAGTTGGATCATACCCGGCTTCGTCGGTCTCGCCTGGTACGGGACGGCGGATGGATTCTGGGCCGGCTTCTTCGCGGGCGGTCCGCTGCGCACGCTCTGGCAGCTCAATTGCACCTGGGCGGTGAACTCGATCGCGCATCGCTTTGGCCGACGGCGCTTTGAAACACGCGAGGACAGCCGCAACAGCGCGCTGGTCAACACTCTCACCATGAACGGCGAGGGGCTGCACAACAATCATCACGCCTTTCCGTGGTCGGCAAGCTTCGCGCTCTTCCGGGGCGAGATCGACCCCGGCTATTGGGTGCTGCGCGGTTTCGTGGCCATGGGGTGGGCGTCAAAGGTGCGGGTGCCTGCCCCGCACCTTGTTGCATCACGGGCCGCTCAGCGGACGACCGATCCCTTGCGCTCGAGCACCAAGCGATAGAGCGTAAGGGCGCCGGCGAGATAGGCGTCCAGGCACGTTTTGAGATTATGCATGTAGTCACTCACCATCTCGCGCCCTACCAGCGCAACCAGATCGGCCTCCTGGTTCCGCAGATTCCTTAACCAGGCTCGCAGCGTGTAGATGTAATCGCGCGGTTTTCCTTCGAGATGCACGAGGTCAAACCAGCGTTCGCTGGCGAGCAGCATCTCACTGGCGTGAGGCAAGTTGCCTTCGAGCCAAAAACCGTCGATTCCGCTTTGGCTGATGTGGCGCGACTCGCTGCCGAGCTCGATGTTGCCCCAACCGTTGACCTGGATCGAAGCCCGGCCACCGACCCTGAGCGTGCGAGCGCAGAACTCGAAGAACAGACGGTAAGCCTCGATACGCTGCTGACGATCCGCGGTCTTGCCGGTGAAGTGTTCCATCGCCTCGAGGCTCACGATCGCGTCGAACGGGCGATTCGACTGATAGTCCTGCCAGGCCGAAATCTCGGTCACGAAGTTCCGCGGGGCGTAGCTCCGCACGTACTGGGCCTGGTTGTCGGCAAGCGTCAGGCCGACATAGTCGATGTCTGGCCTGCGCACCATCAGCCGCTTGACGAGGCTGCCCCAGCCGAACCCGACGTCAAGCACACGCTGCGCGCTGTCCGTGCCAGACATATCGATGTGCCAATCGAGCTTGCGCAGTTGCGCCGCCTCGAGCGTGTCGCGATTTCCGGGCTCGTTCCAAATGCCAGCCGAATACGCAAGATTGGGCCCGAGGAACCGCTCGTAAAGTCGCGGCTCGCGGTCGTAGTGGGCCTGAATCTCGGCTTTCGACGCCCCCAGATTGGGGATTGCCGCCGCGGGAGTTTCGAGAATGGTGTCGGTTACGCGAGTGCTGGCCATCACAGCTCCAGGAAATCAGGGTATTCACGAGAGTACCCGAGACTATGGTCGGCTCATACCCCAACCGCAACCGCTTGGCCATCGCGCGCGGTCTGAGCGCTGGTGAAGCCAACGGTCATTGTGCGAAGGCAGCGATCGGCTCCTTGGCCCCTCGGACACAATTTTTTGCCCAGCCGATGTCGAAGGGGCGCCCGTCGCAATAGTCTTTATGAATTTCAGCCGTTTCGGCTTTCCAGATGCGGTCCGTTCAATGGATTTCAACGGGGCCAAGACGGCCGGTTTTCCAGAATCGTCAAATGATTTCAGGGATAGGCTAGCATTCTCAGGGCGCGCCCTTATTCTTTTTCCTTGCCGCTTGTGCACTTGCACAATGCGGCCAAAGCCGCCTATCTGGGCTGATCGCCTATCCGCGCCGCGCTAAGGTTGCCCGTCCCTTGGAATCGCAGTTTGAACCTCCGCATGATGCGCCGCCGGATCGTCCGCACGAGCCGATCCTCACCTTGCCCGCGGCGCTGACCGCCTACATCGCGCCGATCGCGGTCATCCACTTGCGCGTGCTGCTGCCGCCGGAGTGGGAAAACTGGACCATCGACGTCTTCGGTTTCATTCCGAAGCGCTACGATTCCACGCTGCTCAACATCACCTTCCCTGGCGGCGAGGGCGCCAAGGTCTGGACCTTCGTCACCTATTCGCTGCTGCACGCCAATCTTACCCATATCGTCTTCAATGTGCTCTGGCTGTTGCCGTTCGGCAGCGCGCTGGCGCGGCGGTTCGGCGCGTTGCGCTTCTATCTGTTCATGGCGGTCACGGCGGCCGCCGGCGCGCTCGCGCATCTCCTGACGCATGAACATGCGATCGCGCCGATGATCGGCGCATCCGCGTCCGTCTCCGGCACCATGGCGGCCGCGATCCGCTTTGCCTTCGTGAAGGGCAGCTTCCTCTCCTTCAGCCGCGGCGACGCGGAGGCGGCGGCAAAGGTGCCGGCGCTGTCGCTGTCGCGCGCGCTGCGCGATGGTCGCGTGCTCGCCTTTCTCGCAGTCTGGTTCGGCGTCAATCTCATCTTCGGGATCGGCTCGATCGCGATCGGAGCCGACGGCGCCAGCGTCGCCTGGCAGGCGCATATCGGCGGGTTCCTGGCAGGGCTCGTGCTGTTCTCGCTGTTCGATCCGGTGCCGCGGGAACGCCGTCATGCTGCAGATGCGTTGTCGCCTGACGGACCGGACCGCGTCTGATCGCCGCTTGCGGCTCAGGGCGATTTCATCCATCATCGGTTGAAAGTTGTGACGCAAGCTGCCGCCTCTTGCGCTGCATGATGGCCGCGCTTGTTGCCCACCGCGCCGGAAACGAAAACTGCGCGGAACTGTTGATTGAAGACTCGCGAACGATGTCGCGCCTCCTGGTCGGGGCGCGGCAGGGATTCAGGAGGCGGCAATGACGGTACGTTCCATTCTCGATTCCAAGGGCCATCACATCACGAGCGTTACGCCGGACGTCACCCTGACCGATGCGATCAAGACGCTCGGCGAGCGCAAGATCGGCGCCGTGCTGGTCATGAAGGAAGGCGGCATCGAAGGCATCTTGTCGGAGCGCGACATTGTGCGCGTGCTTGGCGAGCGCGGCGCCGGCGTGCTCGAGGAGCCTGTCAGTGTGGTGATGACGCAGAAGGTCGTCAGTTGCCGCCCGTCCGACACTGTTGCCGGCATCATGGAAATGATGACGCTCGGCAAATTCCGCCATCTGCCTGTGCTCGAGGACGGCCGCGTGGTCGGCTTGATCTCGATCGGCGACATCGTCAAGCGCCGGGTCCAGGAATACGAAGCCGAGCAGGAAGCGCTGCGCGACTACATCAAGACGGCCTGAAATCTATTCCTTGGTCTCGTCGGGGACTGCGCCGGAGGCGGTCGTCGTCGCCGGCGGCACCAGGATGTCGATTGCTTCCTGGATCGACTCGATCGCACGCTCGGCGGCACGCACGCCATGCGCGATCAGCTCATCGGCGCGATGGAAATCGAACCAGCCGATCTTGCCGACCCGCGGCGAGATCAAGAGGTCCGGCGGATCGCCGGCGAGCCGCGCGCGCGTGATGCGGTCCTGCATGATGTTGAAGGCGTCCACCATCACGGTCGAGATGCCGGGCCGCGTGCCGCTGCCGAAGAATTCGCGCTTCATGGTGCGCTCGGCCGAGAAAAACTTGCCAAAGCGGCGCTTCGGCGGGACGGGATCCGGAACGACTTCGGGCACGACGGTGGCCTCGGTCGGCTGGCCGTGCGAATAGATCGTCGTGGAATGGTTAAACACGTCGCTTGAAAGATTGGCGGCGATCACGATCTCCGCGCCGAACGCGCGCGCCGCCGATACCGGCACCGGATTGACCAGCGCACCGTCGACCAGCCAGCGGTCGCCGACCAGCACGGGTGCGAAGATGCCGGGCAGCGCGTAGGAGGCGCGCATCGCATCGACGACGCGGCCGTGGGTCAGCCAGATCTCATGGCCCGTGCGCACCTCGGTCGCGACGCTCGCAAACTTCACCAATAGATCCTCGATCTGGGTCTGGCCGATCGCGGATTCCAGTTCGGCGGCAAGCTTGCTACCGCCGATCAGGCCCGAGCCGTTCAGGCGGATATCGAGATAGCCGAAGATGTTGCGGGGCTGCAGGCTGCGCGCCCACGCCTCCAGCGTATCGAGATGGCCGGCCGCGTAGGCGCCGCCGACCACGGCGCCGATCGACGTGCCGACCACGACATTCGGAACGATGCCGTGGGCGATCAGCGTCTTGACGATCCCGATATGGGCAAAACCGCGTGCGGCGCCGCCACCCAGTGCCAGCCCGATCACGGGCCGCCGCTGGGCGCCAAGGCCTAGCTTGTCGGAGCCATCGGCGCTCTTCTGGCTCCGGCCCATCCAGCTATCCAACACTCTGACTTCTCCTGCCGCCGCGAGATTAGGCTCCGCGACGAGGCGCCGCCAGAATCGTTCGCATGCATGGTTTATGCCCTAGCAGCATAGCGCGTAGGGAGGGATTGTGACTTGAGCGCGACCACCACGTGGGGGTCTGGGTTCCATAACCGCAACCCGTAGGGCGATGGAGGCTTGAATTTGCCGTGTTTTCGTTGAAAAGCATCGTTCCATGACTGTTTGGGGCGATCGCATCGGACGATGCGGGCGGGGCGTGCTGCTTCTCCCGGTGATTTGGCTTGCCATAGCCCTGGTTTTGGCGGTTCCGAGCGCCGTTTCGGCGCAATGGTTTGGTGAGCGGCCGCCCCCGGTACCGCCGGCCGCGGTTCCCGATGCCGGGCCCGCGATCAACCTGGCGCCGCCTTCCGGTTCGGGATCGGCACCGAGCCTGCCGGCTCCATTGACCCAGCCGACGATCATGCAGCCCTCGACCGCCACGGCCCCGCCGGCCGGGCCGCCGCCGGGGGCGCAGACTGCGAACCAGGCGGTGCTCGCGCTGACCGCCCGCTATGGCAAGGATCTGCCGGTCATCAACAATGGCCTGGTATGGCGGGTCTTTGCCGACAAGCCGGACGACAACGGCACCTTCAAGCTGATCCGTGAGGACCGCGGCGCCACGCCCAACATCGTGTTGCCGCCGGGCAATTACGTCGTCCATGTGGCGCTCGGCCTGGTCAGCGCCGTACGCGCCGTGAGCCTGAAGTCGGAGACCGATCGCCAGTCCTTCGTCCTGTCGGCGGGCGGCCTGCGGATCGAAGGCCGGGTCGGCTCCAGCAAGATTCCGCCGAACCAGATTTCGTTTGCGATCTACAAGGGCAGCCAGTTCGACGGATCGGACCGCAATGCCCTGATCCCCAACGTCGCCGCCGGCGACGTCGCGCTATTGCCGGAGGGGACCTATTACATCATCTCCAATTACGGCGACGCCAACTCGGTGGTGCGTTCCGACATCCGCGTCCAGGCCGGCAAGCTCACCGATGTCACCGTCAGCCATCGCGCGGCCGTGATCACGCTGAAGCTCGTCAGTGAGAAAGGCGGCGAGGCGCTGGCGAATACCGCATGGTCGGTGATCACGCCCGGCGGGGACGTCATCAAGGAATCGATCGGTGCATTCCCCCGCGTCGTGCTCTCCGAAGGCGAATACCGCGCCATCGCCAAGAACGAGGGCAAGGTGTTCGAACGGCCCTTCAACGTCGTCAACGGCGTCGACGGCGAGGTCGAAGTCATCGCGCGCTGAACGCCAGTTCGTTTAGAACGATCTTTAGAATTCGAAGCCTTGATGTTAGACGTCAACACGGCCGAGATTACTTTGGATATTCAGGGGAGCCTAATCTCCGTTATGCGGAGTAGGCACGCATCGGCAGAGACAATTGTCCTGGCGGGGCGCAGGAGGCAGCGATGGAACCGGAGCGATATTTTTCTGGAACTATCACTGTTATTCTTGCCGATGGATCGCGTTTGCCTGCCAGAGTCACTGCAGATGAACTCTTCGAGGCTGGTAAAGAGATTCATAGAATCTCCTTGGAGCAGGGTGGCGAAGTAAAAACGGCTGAGTCCGAAGAGGACTTTTTTGAAGCGTTAAGACAGCTCCGGCTGGATCTGGAAAAGACCGGCGCATTACTCTATTGCTTCGGTGCCAGCGAGAACGTCTATCCGTCCGGGATGCAGAAATCGATGGGCCCGGCGATATTGGCGTACAAGATGCGTCTGGGCGCTCCGGCTCTACAACGAGATATCGTCAATATCTTTAAAGCTGACGAAACTGTTATTCCATCTACCGTAGAGCAGCAGGAACGCTTTCGTCAGCGATGGATAGAAAGCCCATTGGGCTCCGCGATAAGCCCAAATGAGGCAAAGCGCTGAGCCGGCGCGAAGTGTCGGGCGATCACGCTGAACTACGATAAGTTCGGGTCGGTTAGCGGAGCGGGTGCCGTTGTTCGACATCCTGCAGGCGCGCCACCTTGGACGCGTAAAATTGTTTGCGACTGTCATAGTCTCTAACGCGCACTAACCAAGATCTGACTTTGAACTGTCATAATGGCGCCGGCGCCCCGTCGCCCGTGCAATCTTTACATTGCTTTAAGCGAGCCTGATTTGGATGCGGGCGGGGACTGGAGCATGAAATCGGACAGGGGAAGCCGGTTTTCCCTCGCGACAAACGCGGAGCGTTTGCGCTGCGATCATGCTCGAATGTGAAGTGAGGTCGTGATCCGATCTTCGTCGGACCATGATCTGGTGGTTCGGGGCGCGTCATGAGTGCGGCGAAGAAGTCGTCGGGAAAATTCAACACAGAAATGTTCGGCGACGTCCCGGTGCTCAAGCGCAAGTGGCAAGCCGCATTGCGTCCGGGCGACAGGTTGCCCCACTATGAGGACGTGATGCTCGGCAGCCTCGGCAGGCTCGCCGACCACATCGTCCTGCTCAAGGAAAGGGGCGGCGCGCTCGCCGTTTCGCAACCCGGCCGCTACATCCAGCAATGGCTGAATGACGACCGCTGGGACATGACGCTGAACGAGCTTCCGCCGGATTGCGCGACCGCGCTCGGCGAAGCCGCCGCCAACGCGGCCCTCAATGACCGGCCCTATCTTGCCACGGCGCATTGCGTGCGCGACGGCCTGGTCCGCACCTATGACGTGCTGGCGCTGCCGACCTCCTCCCGCTGGGGCGGCACACTGATCGGCGCCTACGTCAACGAGCGCGGCGCTCAGTACAATCTGCTCGATACGATTTTCGCGGCGACCGATGAAGGCGTGCTGTCGCTCGCCGCCATTCGCGATCCGCGCGGCGAACCGTTCGATTTCCAGATCATCTATCTCAACCAGGGTGCGGCGAAGCTTTTGAAGCGGCCCGAGCACGAGCTGTTGTGGCAGAGGCTCAGCACAGGCGGAAACCTGCTCGGCGCGGCCGATGTGACCGAGCGCCTGCGCGAGACTGTCCGCACGACCAGCGGGACCCAGTTCGAGATCGAGAGCGAGGACCGCTGCCTGCGGCTCGCCGTCACGGCGTTCGGCGACATGCTGTCGCTGACCTTGTCCGATGTCACGGCGCTGAAGCGGCGCGAGGTCTCCTTCCGCCTCCTGTTCGACAACAACCCGATGCCGATGTGGGTGTTCGACGCCGCCACGATGGAATTCCTCGGCGTCAACGACGCGGCGGTCCAGCATTATGGCTATCCGCGCGAGAAATTCCTGAGCATGAAGTTGCGCGAGATCTGGCCGGAGGACGAATGGGCCTCCCACAGCAAGGCGCTGCAGGAGATCGGCGACGTCTACCATTCCAGCCGCGACTGGCGGCACATCAAGGCGGACGGCAGCGAGATCCATGTGCTGACTTTCGGCCGCCGCGTTTCGTTCGACGGCCGCGACGGCTACCTCGTGGCCCTGGTCGATATCACCGAGCGGCGCAAGGCCGAGGCCCGCATTGCCTACATGGCCCACCATGACGGCCTGACCAATCTGGCGAACCGCGATTTCTTCCAGGACCGCTTGCGCGAGGCGCTGCAGCGGAGCAAGCCGGGGGGCAAGCGCGTCGCGGTGCTGTGCGTCGACCTCGACCTGTTCAAGAACGTCAACGACTCCTTCGGCCACGCGATGGGCGACCGGCTCCTGAAGCAGGTTGCGGAGCGGCTCACGGCCGACATCACCGGCGACAATCTGGCCGCGCGGCTCGGCGGCGATGAATTCGCGATCGTGCTCTCTGATGTCACGCCGAACGAGGCTAGCGACTTCGCCGAACGCCTGATCGGGACGCTGAGCGTGCGCTACGACATCGACGGCATCGAGGTGGTGGTCGGCGCGAGCGTCGGCATCGCGCTGTCGCCGGGCGACGGCACCAGCTCGGAAGAATTGATGCGCAACGCGGACATGGCGCTCTATCGCGCCAAGTCGGACGGCGGCGGCGTGCATCGTTTCTTCGAGCACGAGATGGACCGCCAGGCGCAGAAGCGCCGGGATCTCGAGCGCGACCTGCGCCAGGCCTTCGCCAATGGCGAATTCGAGCTGCACTACCAGCCGCTGGTCGACATCGCCTCCGACAAGATCAGCGGGTTCGAATCGCTGCTACGCTGGCGCCATCCGGAGAAGGGCATGATCTCGCCGGCCGAGTTCGTGCCGGTCGCCGAAGACATCGGCCTGATCGTCCAGCTTGGCGAATGGGTGCTGCGCGAGGCCTGCTCGGAAGCGATGAAATGGCCCGGCGACATCAAGGTCGCCGTCAACCTGTCGCCGGTGCAGTTCCGCAGCCGCAATCTGGTGCAGGCGGTGATCTCGGCGCTGGCGCATTCCGGTCTGTCGCCGCGACGGCTCGAGCTCGAGATCACGGAGTCCGTGTTCCTGGCCGAGACCGAAGCCAATCTCGCGATCCTGCACCAGCTCCGCGAGCTCGGCGTCAGCATCTCCATGGACGATTTCGGCACCGGCTATTCCAGCCTGAGCTATCTGCGCAGCTTTCCGTTCGACAAGATCAAGATCGACCGTTCCTTCGTCAAGGATCTGGCGCGCCGCACCGATTGCGTGGCGATCGTGCGCGCAATCTCCGGCCTCGGCCGCAGCCTGAACATCACCACCACCGCCGAGGGCGTGGAGACGGTTGATCAGCTCGACTGGCTGCGCGCCGAAGGCTGCAACGAAGTGCAGGGCTTCCTGTTCAGCGCAGCGCGGCCGGCGGACGAAATCGCAACGCTATTGGCAGGCTTTGCCGGGCGCGCATCGAGGGCGGCCTGACGCCGTCTGCGGCGCGGCCGTCTCCGCCGCAAATTTGTCGGCTCGCGGCGATATTGGGCGCGGGCCATGACCATCGCTCGCGTAATCCGGGTCGCCTTGCTGCCGCTTCTGCTTATGCGTGCGGGCACGCCGCTCGAAGCCTCCGCTCAAGAGATGTTTGCCGGCGTCACGGTGCGGGCGCCCGATGCGTTCTATGATCCGCCGGCGCAGGTGCCGGATGAACCAGGCGCGCTGCTGCGCAGCGAGCCGCTTCGGAACGTAACGCTGCCGGCCGGCATGCGGGGCTGGCGCATCCTCTATACGACCACGGTGAACGACACCACGCGCGCAACCGCCGTCGCGACCGTGTTTGCGCCGATCGATCCGCCCGCGGGTCCGCGTCCTGTGATCGCCTGGGAGCACGGCACGACCGGCCTGCAGCAGAAGTGCATGCCGTCGCTGATATCGGCCCCGATATTGGGGATTCCGGCGCTCGATCGGATCGTGCGAGCAGGGTGGGTGATCGTCGCCACCGACTACTCATTCGCCGAGAGGGGCGGTCCGCATCCCTATCTCATCGGCGAAGGCGAGGGGCGCGCCGCGCTCGACTCGGTACGTGCCGCACGGCAGATGCCCGGGCTGACGCTCGATGCGCGCACCGTTGTCTGGGGCCATTCGCAGGGCGGGCATTCGGCGTTGTGGACCGGCATCATCGCTCCACGCTACGCGCCGGAGATCGAGATCGCAGGCGTCGCGGCAATCGCGCCGGCCGCAGACTTGCGGAACATCCTTGCCATGAACCAGGGGGTCGACAAGCGGCTCGGGCCGTATGTCGCGCTGTCCTATAGCCGCTTCTATCCCGACATCAGCTTCGAGCAGGCGGTTCGTCCCGAGGCGCTTGCAGCCGCGCGCGAGATCGCGGGCCTGTGCGGGTTCCTCCCAGCGGAGGAGCCAATGCGGGCAGCGGCGCTCACCGCGACGTTCGAGGGGCCGACATTGGCCACACGCAGCAACCCGGCGCTTTCGGCAAGGCTCGCGCAGAACAGCGCCCACCACCCGATCGCGGCGCCGGTGGTGATCGCGCAAGGAGCGGAGGATGACGTGGTGCCGCCGGCGGCGACCGCAGGCTATGTCGAGGAGCGCTGCGCCGCCGGCCAGCGGCTCGAATATTGGACCTTCGTGAGGCTGGACCACGGCATGGTGCAGCCGGGCTCAAAGCTTGAGGCGCCGCTCTTGGCATGGACCGCGGCACGCTTCCGAGGCGAGCCGCCGCCAAAGGGCTGCACCCGCAAGTCGTTCTGATGTCCTGTAGAGCTTGAACTGCGTCCGCGCAGAATACTGCGCTCCCTCTCCCGCAAGCGGGAGAGGGCTGGGGTGAGGGTGTCTCCGCGATGGGACTTTCCGTGTGGAGAGAGCCCTCACCCGGCGCTTGGCCATAGCCGAAGCTTCGCTTCGGCGTATCTTTAGAACGGCCGCCAAAGGCGGCCTACGCCTCCCCCGCCTGCGGGCCCGCAAGCGGGGGAGGTGGGAAGACCGCGCTAGAACCGCGTGACGATATCCGACAGCGCCGGCCGCGGGCGGTCTTCGCTCGGCTTGGTTGGCTTGCCGATATGGATCAGGCCTGCGAGCTTCTCGTCGGGCTTCAAGCCAAAACCATCGAGCACGTCGCGGTCGAAGACGAACCAGCCGGTCAGCCAGCAGGCGCCATAGCCGAGCGCGGTCGCGGCGGTGAGGATGTTCATCGCGCTGGCGCCGGCCGAGAGCTCCTGCTCCCACGGCGGCACCTTCGGATGCGGCTTGGTGAAGCTGACGATGCCAATCACCAGCGGCGCATCGGTGAGCCGCCGCTTCTCCACCTCGATGTCGGCCGCCGGCGCGCCCGGGTTCTTCTTGGCGAACACGCTCGCGATCACGTCGCCGGCGCGGTTGCGCGCCTCGCCTTCGAACACGATGAAGCGCCAGGGCGCGAGCTTGCCGTGGTCCGGCACGCGCGCGCCGACCGTCAAAATGGTCTCGAGCTCGGCCGGCGAGGGGCCGGGCCCCGTCATCTCGCGCGGCTTCACCGAGCGGCGGGTCTTCAACAATTCAATGGCGTCGGGCACTGCAGCTTTCCTCAAACTAGCGGGTCGCGGGCATTCTTGCCACGAGATAGGGTCGAATGCCCGCGACCGGAAGCGAGTTTAGACGGATTAAAGCATCAGGACAGCGACTTCACCCGCTTGATGTCCGGCGGCGTCGCCTCGTCGACCAGCGCGGCGAGCGCCTCATCCGTCGGCATCACGGTCTGGCGCTCGCTGCCGAGCCGGCGGACGGAGACCGAATGGGTCTCGGCTTCCTTCTTGCCGACCACGAGCAGCGCCGGGATCTTCGCCAGCGAATGCTCGCGGACCTTGTAGTTGATCTTCTCGTTGCGCAGGTCGATCTCGACCCGCAAGCCGGCGCGGCGCGCCGCGGCCACCACCTGCTTGGCATATTCGTCGGCGTCGGAGGTGATGGTGGTGACGACCACCTGCACCGGCGCCAGCCACAGCGGGAAGTTGCCGGCATAGTGCTCGATCAGGATGCCGATGAAGCGCTCCATCGAGCCGCAGATCGCGCGGTGCACCATCACCGGCGCCTTCTTCGAGCCGTCATGGTCGATGTAGAACGCGCCGAACCGCTCCGGCAGGTTGAAGTCGACCTGGGTCGTGCCGCACTGCCAGTCGCGGCCGATGGCGTCGCGCAGCACATATTCGAACTTCGGGCCGTAGAACGCACCTTCGCCCGGATTGATCTCGGTCTTGATGCGGTTGCTGCCCTTGGCCTTGATCTCCGACAGCACGGTCGCCATCACGCGTTCGGCATGGTCCCACATCGCGTCGGTGCCGACGCGCTTTTCCGGCCTCGTCGAGAGCTTGACGGTGAGTTCGCCATCGAAGCCGAAATCGGCGTAGGTCGACAGGATCAGGTCGTTGATCTTCAGGCACTCGTCGGCGAGCTGCTCCTCGGTGCAGAACACATGCGCATCGTCCTGCGTGAAGCCGCGCACGCGCATCAACCCGTGCATCGCGCCTGATGGCTCGTAGCGGTGCACGATGCCGAATTCGGCCAGCCGCAACGGCAGGTCGCGATAGCTCTTCAGACCATGCTTGAAGATCTGCACATGGCCCGGACAGTTCATCGGCTTCAGCGCGAACCAGCGCTTGTCCTCGGCCTCGTCGCCGGCGGACTGCGCCGCGAACATGTTCTCGCGATACCAGTCCCAATGGCCGGAGGTCTCCCACAGCACCTTGTCGAGGATCTGCGGCGCGTTGACCTCCTGGTAATCGCCGGCGAGGCGGCGGCGCATGTAGGCGATGAGCTGCTGGAAGATGGTCCAGCCCTTCGGGTGCCAGAACACCACGCCCGGACCTTCTTCCTGGAAGTGGAACAGGTCGAGCTCGCGGCCGAGCTTGCGATGGTCGCGCTTTTCGGCTTCCTCGATCTGCTTCAGGTAGGCGTCGAGTTCGTCCTGCGTCGCGAATGCCGTGCCGTAGATGCGGGTCAGCATCGGATTGTTGGAATCGCCGCGCCAATAGGCGCCCGCGACCTTCATCAATTTGAAGGCGTTGCCGATCTTCCCGGTCGAGGTCATGTGCGGACCGCGGCAGAGATCGAACCAGTCGCCCTGGAAGTAGATCTTGATCGGCTCGTCACCGGGAATGGCGTCGACCAGTTCGACCTTGAACGCCTCGCCCTTGTCGCGGAACACCTCTTTCGTCTTCTGACGGTCCCACACTTCCTTGGTGAAAGGTTTGTCGCGGGCGATGATCTCGCGCATCTTCTTTTCGATGCCGGCAAAATCTTCCGGGGTGAACGGCTCGTTGCGGAAGAAGTCGTAGTAGAAGCCGTTCTCGATTACGGGGCCGATCGTGACCTGCGTGCCCGGCCACAGCGACTGCACCGCTTCCGCCAGGACATGGGCGCAATCATGCCGGATCAGTTCCAGCGCACGCGCGTCGTCGCGCGAGACCAGCTCGATCTTGGCATCCTCGGTGATGGGATCGTTGAGGTCATACAGAACGCCATCCAGCGCCATCGCCACCGTGCGCTTGGCCAGCGAGGGCGAGATGCCCTGGGCGATATCGAGCCCGGTGATGTTCCTGGGGAATTCGCGTTTCGCCCCGTCAGGGAAGGTGAGGGTGACTTTGTCCACCGGCTGCGCGGGTTTGAGGTTGCTGAGGCTGTACTGGAATCCGGACTCGGACTTGTGGTCGTCGGACATGTCATTCTCCTGTGGCTCACTCCTGCGAACGAGCGCAGGTAAGCGGAAAGCAGCGATATAGCAGGGGATTCGGCCGGCGCAATCCGGCAATATCAAGAAATCGGCGAGGAATCGGCCTGATCCGATCAGATTGAAATGCAACCGCGATGAAGCTGCGCTCCTTCCCCGCTTGCGGGTAGGGCTATCGCATATGGGCGAGGGCGCGGAGAAGGAAGTCGTTGTTCCATCTGGCCTGGAGCAT
>NZ_JBEGDB010000127.1:0-22766 GCF_043638955.1 Bradyrhizobium sp. 31Argb
TCTGGTCATCCACACGTGGTCCTACAAACTCGCCGACGCCGCGTGATATGATTCGAACCAAGAAAACGCTGACCTAGTTCACAAAGCCGGGTGGCGCCTGGCGCTCAGTGACAATGAGCAACCTCGTAGCCCGGGTGGAGCGCAGCGCAACCCGGGACAACTCCGCTCCATGTCGACCAGCACCCCGGGTTACGCTGCGCTTCACCCGGGCTACCGGACAGGCTGGCGAGGAGTTCACAATCGGTGGTCGTGGGCGAAGCGGGCGACCATCTCATCGGCGATCGCCGAGAGCGCCGCCTGGTCGAGCGGAAACTCCGCAGCGAGCCACGCCTGTTCGGCCTGGGCCAGCACATGGCCGAGCGCCGGTCCCTCGGCAATTCCGCGCGCGATGAAATCGGCCGCTTTCAGCGGAAATTTCGGCGCCTGCCAACGCTGCGGCAGGCGCGCCAGTTCGCGCCAATGAGCGATGTCGTGGCCATCGCTCATCCGCGCCCAGGCCAGCATCATCCGGTCGAGATAGGCCGCCTCGCCGAGACGATAGAGCCAGCGGCGCGCCGCCGCCTCGTCGATACCAGCGAGTTGCCACCAGCGATCCGCCATCGCTTCCAGCGCCTTCGCCTCTGCATTGGTGAGCCGCAGCTTGACCGCAACGCGCTTTGCGTCCTCGGTGATGGCGAGTGCGAGCGCACCGAGCCGGCGCACCGCGCTCGCCTCGAGCCCGAGCTCGCGCTCGGCCGCGATCATGCCTGCGAACGGCGCGGTATAGCCGACGCCGCCCAGAATCATCTGCAGCAGGCCGCCCTCGGCCATCGCGGTGACCGCGGCCACCGCTCCGTCAGCCACCACGAGCTTGAGCATTTCCATGCGCACGCGCTCCGCCGAAAGCTGCGCCAGGCCGGCACGGCCGGCGATGCAGGCGATATAGCCGGCGCGATCGGGATCGCCGACGCCGTAAGCCGCATGCATGCGGAAGAAGCGCAGGATGCGCAAGTAATCCTCGGCGATGCGCTGACTGGGATCGCCGATGAAGCGCACGCGGCGAGCGGCGATATCGTCGAGCCCGCCGACATGATCGTGCACCACGCCTTTGGCATCGACCGAAAGGCCGTTGATGGTGAAGTCGCGCCGCTCGGCATCGCGCGCCCAGTCGCGGCCGAATGCGACCTTGGCCTTACGGCCATAGGTTTCGGTATCCTCGCGCAGCGTCGTGACCTCGATCGGATGCTTGTCGACGACCAGCGTCACCGTGCCATGCTCGATGCCGGTCGGCACGCTCTTGATTCCTGCCGCCTTGGCGCGGCGCATCACCTCCTCAGGGACCGCCGTGGTCGCGAGATCGATGTCGCCGATCGGCCGGTGCAGCAGCGCGTTACGCACCGCGCCGCCGACCACGCGCGCTTCCTCGCCGTTGGCGTTGAGCAGCGCGAGCACGCGTGCCGTGGATCCCGATCTCAGCCAAGGCGCCTGCTCCAGCGCACGTGCGTGCGTCATTTCTCAACTCCGGGCACGAGCTTGCCATTCTCGATATGAGCGGGGATATAGGTCGAATTCGGCGGCGCGCCGGAGAAATGCGCGAGCAGCACGAAACTGACCACGACCAGAAGCAGCGCTCCCAGCACCAGCTTCGCAATCAAAGGCATGGGCCAGGAAGATTTCGCGAAGACGCCGGAGCGCGTTGCAATGAGGAACAAGGCATAGACCGCGAAAGGGATCAGGAAAATTCCGATCTCGGTCAATACCGGACGGATCATGGCAGGTAGATCCGTTCGTACAATACGCGCAGGATCCCGGCGGTCGCGCCCCAGATGTAACGCTCGGCAAAGGGCATCGCATAATAGGAGCGCTCGATGCCGCGAAATTCCTTGCTGTGGCGCTGATGGTTCGCGGGGTTCATCAGGAACGAAAGCGGCACTTCGAATGCGTCGACGACTTCGCCCTCGTTGATCCTGAGCTTGAAGCCGGGCTTCACGCGCGCCACCGTCGGCAGGATGCGAAAACCAAACGCGGTGCCGTAAAGATCGAGATAGCCGATCGGCTCGATGAAGTCGCGCGCGAGCCCGACTTCCTCGTCGGCCTCGCGCAGCGCGGCGTCGAGCGGAGAGGCATCCGTCGCGTCGATCTTGCCGCCGGGGAATGAGATCTGGCCGGCATGGCTGCTCAAATGCTCCGAGCGCTGCGTCAGCAGCACCGTCGGCTCATCGCGGTCGACCACCGGGATCAGCACCGCGGCCGGCCGCACCGGCTGTTCGTGCGCGATGATCTCGAGCATGCGGTCATTGCCGGAGTCGCCGGTCCTCGGAATGATGTTGGGATCGACCAGGCCGGGCGGGACGTCGAAATTCAGCCGCGCGTGGCTGCGCGCGAAAAATTCCGCCGAGCTGATCGCCGCCGGCTCCGTCTTCAGCATCGGCTCGTTCAAAGCGCGTCCCTCACCTCTTTCGCATCCGCCATCGCGAAGAATGCGCCGCCGGACTCGATTCCGAACATCGGACGACCATCGACCATCCGCTCTTCCCCCATGTCAACCAAATCGTAGTAGAGCGGACGGGTGACCTTGGCCCAAAGATCGGCGCGGACGTGCAGATAGGGCGTGAGCCCGCCGTCATTGCCCGGCTCGAAACGGAGGGCGTGCGCGGCGTCGCAATCGACCCAGTCGTCGACATTGGTGCGGAACCTGAGCAGACGTCCGCGTCCGTCCCCATCCTTTTGCATCTCGACCGCGAGGAATGGCGCATCGTCGACGCGGATGCCGACCTTCTCCACCGGCGTCACCAGGAAATGCTTGCCGTCTTCGCGTTTCAGGATGGTGGAGAATAGCCGCACCAGCGCCGGCCGGCCGATCGGTGTTCCCATATAGTACCATGTGCCGTCGCTGCCGATTCGTATATCGAGATCGCCACAGAACGGCGGATTCCATAAATGCACGGGTGGAAGGCCCTTGCCGCCGGCAGGATTTATTTTCGCGGCATTAGTGGCCGCGGCGGTCAATCCTTCGAGGCCCTGACGGCTTGTTTGCCCTTCGTTCGCCATGGTTTGCCTTAAGGTTGAGAGCTTCAATCTGGCACGATTGGTGCACGTCGCTTACGTACATCCTTCAGATGTGCGCGGGGATGGTGTTCTCGCCACATCGTGATGGCGTTCATACCCTGAAAACCCGTTAAGGTGGGGATAGTTTAATTCAACGAATACATGGCCTTCGCGTATGCTTAGCATGGGGCCAATGGCGTGACGACGCGAGGTTGCGCCGTCGATAAGGAGCACGGAATGGCTGGTGCAGACAGTGTCGAAAAACTGGAAGACGTGATCGTCCGCTCGGCCGAGCAGGTTGCCGGCCAGATCCGTACGGCGAAAGAGGCGATTTCCACGGTTATTTTCGGCCAGGACCGGGTGATCGAGAATACACTGGTGACGATCCTCTCCGGCGGACATGCGCTGCTGATCGGGGTTCCCGGCCTTGCCAAGACCAAGCTCGTGGAGACGCTCGGCATCACGCTCGGCCTCGACACCAAGCGCATCCAGTTCACCCCGGACCTGATGCCGTCGGACATCCTCGGCGCCGAGGTGCTGGATGAGAGCAGCACCGGCAAGCGCTCGTTCCGCTTTATCGCAGGTCCGGTATTCGCGCAGCTTCTGATGGCGGACGAGATCAACCGCGCCAGCCCGCGCACCCAATCGGCACTGCTGCAAGCCATGCAGGAGCAGCACATCACGGTTGCGGGTGCACGTCATGACCTTCCCAAGCCATTCCATGTGCTGGCGACGCAGAATCCGCTGGAACAGGAAGGCACCTATCCGCTGCCGGAAGCGCAGCTCGACCGCTTCCTGATGGAGATCGACGTCGACTATCCCGACCGTGAGGCCGAACGTCGCATCCTGTTCGAGACCACCGGCGCGGAAGAGACGCTGGCGAAGGCTGCGATGAACGCGGAACTGCTGCTCAGCGCGCAGCGGCTGGTGCGAAGGCTGCCGGTCGGCGACTCCGTCGTCGACGCCATCCTATCGCTGGTGCGCGCCGCGCGGCCCAATCCGGAAGGCGAGAAGCTGATCGCCTGGGGACCGGGCCCGCGCGCCAGCCAGGCCTTGATGCTCGCCGTCCGCGCCCGCGCCCTACTCGACGGGCGGCTCGCGCCCTCGATCGACGACGTGCTCGATCTCGCCGAACCCGTGCTCAAGCACCGCATGGCGCTGACCTTCACTGCGCGCGCCGAAGGCCGCACCATTCCTGACGTGATCAAGCAATTGAAGACGCGGATCGCTTGATGGCCGCAGAGAACAAGCACCTGAACGAGGAGATCGTTGCGGTCCGACGTGCCGATGGCGAAAGCCGATCGCTCGCCGCGTCGCTGCCGCGCCTGGTGCTCGAGGCCCGCCGCATCGCCAACAACGTCATCCATGGCTTGCACGGCCGCCGCCGCGCCGGCGCCGGCGAAAGCTTCTGGCAATATCGCCGCTTCGTCTCCGGCGAGCCGTCGCAGAACGTCGACTGGCGGCGCTCGGCGCGTGACGACCATCTCTACGTCCGCGAGCAGGAATGGGAGGCGGCGCACACCGTCTGGATCTGGCCCGACCGCTCGCCGTCGATGGCGTTCGCGTCCAAGCAGGCGCGCGATTCAAAGCTCGAGCGCGGCCTGATCGTCGCCTTTGCGCTGGCCGAATTGCTGGTCGCCGGCGGCGAACGCGTCGGCATTCCCGGCTTGATGAACCCGACCGCGAGCCGCACCGTCATCGACAAGATGGCGCAGGCGATACTGCATGACGATGCGACCCGCGCCAGCCTGCCGCCGTCCTTCGTGCCGTCGGCGCTTTCCGAGATCGTGGTGCTGTCGGACTTCTGGTCGCCAATTTCGGAAATCCGAACCACGCTCGCCGGGCTGTCGGCCTCCGGCGCGCACGGCACGGTGATCCAGGTCGTCGATCCCGCCGAGGAAACCTTCCCCTATTCCGGCCGCGTCGAATTCGTCGAACCGGAAGCGGGCACTGCGATCACCGCGGGCCGCGCCGAGAGCTGGGCCAGCGACTATGTCGCGCGCGTCGCGCTGCATCGTGACGAGATCCGCGCCGAGACCAACCGGCTCGACTGGTTGTTCTCGACCCACACCACGAGCCGCTCCGCAGCGGAGCTGCTATTGTTCCTGCACAACGGCATGACGGTCAGCAAGGCCAGCGTACGGTCCACCGTCAAAGTGGGGCTCGGCGCATGATCGCAGGCTTGCCGCTGTCGTTTGCCGAACCGATGCTGCTGCTGGGCCTTCTGAGCCTGCCGGCGCTGTGGTGGCTGCTCCGCGTGATGCCGCCACGGCCGAGGCGCATCGAGTTTCCGCCGACCAGATTGCTGTTCGATATCCAGCCCAGGGAAGAGACGCCATTGCGGACGCCATGGTGGCTGACGCTGCTGCGCCTCCTCGCCGCCGCGCTCGTCATCTTCGCCGCGGCCGGGCCGATCTGGAATCCGCAGACCGGCCTTGCGTCCTCCAAGGCGCCGCTCGTGATCCTGCTCGACGACGGCTGGAGCTCGGCCTCGAGCTGGGACGCGCGGATCAGGGCCGCCGACGAACTGATCGCCAATGCGGAGAACGACCGCCGCGGCGTGGCACTGGTGCCGCTATCGGAGTCCGCGCGTGACATCACGCTGATGCCGGCCGGTACCGCGCGCGTCGCGCTGCGGCAGTTCGCGCCAAAGCCCTATTCGATCGACCGCGTCGACACGCTGCCCGCCATCGATCGGTTCCTGAAAGCCACCGGCGATGCCGAGATCGCCTGGCTGTCCGACGGTGTCGACACCGGGCGCGGCGCGGAATTCACCGAAGGCCTCGGCAAGCTGGTCGAGAACCGCACGCTGACGATCTACGAGGGCGGCGCGCCGTCCGCGCAGGCCCTCGTCGCCGCCGAGAATGCCGCGGCCAAGATGACGGTAAAAGTCCTGCGCACCGAGACCGGCATCACCTCCGGCACGGTGCGGGCGCTGGATGCCAAGGGCTCGCCGATCGGCGAGGCGCGCTACAGCTTCGCTCCGCAGGATCGCGAGACCGAGGCATCGTTCGATCTCCCGGTCGAACTGCGCAACGATATCGCGCGGTTGGAGATCGCCGGCGAGCGCTCCGCCGGCGCGGTGCAGCTCCTCGACAAGAGGTGGCGGCGCCGTGCGGTCGGCGTCGTCTCCGGCGCGACCAACGACACCGCGCAGCCGCTGCTCGCCTCGACCTTCTACCTTTCCCGCGCATTGTCGCCATTCGCCGATGTGCGTCTCGGCGACCGCGGCGCGCCGCAGCAGGCGATCGCGCAATTCCTTGACCAGCGATTGCCGATGATCGTGATGGCTGATGTTGGCACGCTGTCGCCGGAAATCCGCGAGCGGCTCAACGCCTGGATCGACCAGGGCGGCGTGCTGGTGCGTTTCGCCGGCCCGCGGCTGGCGCAAGCCGATGACGATCTGGTGCCGGTGAAGCTGCGCCGCGGCGGCCGCGTCCTCGGCGGCAGCCTGACCTGGGAGAAGCCGCAGCATCTGGCCTCGTTCACCGCCGACGGCCCGTTCGCCGGTCTCGCGGTGCCAAAGGATATCACCGTGAGCCGGCAGGTGCTGGCCGAGCCGGATGCCGTGCTCGCCACCAAGAGCTGGACGTCGCTGGAAGACGGCACGCCGCTCGTCACCGGCGAGCATCGCGGCAAGGGCGTGGTGAGCCTGTTCCATGTCGGCGCGGATTCGCGCTGGTCGGACCTGCCGATGTCCGGCACGTTCGTCGAGATGCTGCGCCGGCTGGTCGACATGTCCGGCTACACGTCGAAGCCTGGTGCTGGGGTCGCCGGCGAAGCCAAGGCCGAGACCGTTGCGCCACTCCGCACGCTGGATGGCTTTGGCGCGTTCGGCCCGCCGCCGTCGACCGCCAAGCCGATGCCGGCCGACTACCGCGACCGTGCGACGCTGGATCACCCGCCCGGCCTCTACGGTCCGGCCGACGCCCCGATCGCCGTCAACACGCTGGCGACCGCCGACCGCATCGCCCCGCTCGATACGTCTGCCCTGCGTGCGCGGCGGGCGAGCTACACCAATGCCGAGCCACGTGATCTCCGCGGCATCCTGCTGTCGTCGGCGCTCGGTCTGTTCCTGCTCGATGCGATCGTGGTCGCCATGCTCGGCGCCGGCCTTGCCGCGCTGTGGCGGCGGCGCGCGGCACCTGCGGCGCTGGCGCTCGCCTTCCTGCTGGCATCGATGGCGCCGTCCACCACGCGCGCCGAGAACAGCGACGACTTCGCCATGAAGGCGGTTTCGCAGACACGGCTCGCTTATGTCGTCACGGGCAATGCTGACGTCGACTCCATCGTGAAAGCCGGCATGTCCGGGCTGACACTGTTCCTGGCGCAACGTACCGCGCTGGAGGCCGGCGATCCCGTCGGCGTCGATCCCGCGCGCGACGAACTCGCCTTCTTCCCGCTGATCTACTGGCCGATCGTCCCCGGCGCGCCAAAGCCACCGCAGGACGCGATCAACAAGATCGACGCCTATATGAAGCAGGGCGGCACCGTGCTGTTCGACACCCGCGACGCCGTCGAGGCGCCGCCCGGCGATAACAGCGGCTCGCAGACGCCGGGCATGCAGGCGCTACGCGAAATCCTGTCCTCGCTCGACGTGCCCGAACTCGAGCCGGTGCCGCGCGAGCACGTGCTGACCAAGACGTTCTACCTGCTGCGCGACTTCCCCGGCCGCTTCACTTCGGGCCAGACTTGGGTCGAGACATTGCCGCGCGAGGACGATGACGAAGCCGCGCAGCGGCCCGCGCGCGGCGGCGACGGCGTCTCGCCGATCATCATCACTTCCAACGATCTTGCCGGCGCCTGGGCGATCCGGCCCGACGGCCAGGCGATGCTGCCGCTCACCCCCGGCGAGCCGCGCCAGCGCGAATTCGCCTTCCGCGCCGGTGTCAACATCGTGATGTACACGCTGACCGGCAACTACAAGGCCGACCAGGTGCACGCGCCGGCCCTGATCGAGCGGCTGGGACAGTGATGCGCATGATAAGCCGGAACACTCACCACGCACACGCCGTCATGGCCGGGCTTGTCCCGGCCATCCACGCCTTGCCACGCTGCAGGAAGAATGTGGATGCCCGGGAGCGCAGACAAGTGTACGCTGTCTGCGCAAGGCAGCCTGCTATGCCCGGGCATGACGATGCGGATCGGTTCTCGCTATGAACTACGGCATCGCATTTACACCCCTCGTTCCCTCGCTCGTGCTGTGGATCGGGCTTGCGGCGATCGTCGTCATAGCGGCGCTACTCCTGCTGTCACGCACGCGCGGCGCATGGATACGCGTCGCGGCGCTGGCGCTGGTTCTGCTCGCGCTTGCCAACCCCTCCTTCACCCGCGAGGACCGTGAGCCCCTGTCCTCGGTCGCCGCCGTCGTGATCGACAAGAGCCCGAGCCAGAATTTCGGCACGCGCAACCAGGAGACCGCGAAGGCCCAGGAGGCGCTGGTCGACAGCCTGAAGAAGATCAAGGGCCTGGAAGTGCGCGTCGTCGACGCCGGCCAGGCCGACGGCGAGACCGACGGCACCAAGCTGTTCGGCGCATTGTCTTCCGCCTTGTCGGACGTTCCGGTCGACCGTGTCGCCGGCGCCTTCCTGATCACCGACGGCCGCGTGCATGACATCCCGGCCAATGCCGCCGCCCTCGGTTTCCAGGCGCCGGTGCACGCGCTGATCACCGGACGCAAGGACGAGCGCGACCGACGCATCGCGATTTCGGCCGCGCCGCGCTTTGGCATCGTCGGCCAGACCCAGACCATCACCTACCGGCTCGACGACCAGGGCGTGACCGGCCAGAGCGCCAGGATCACCGTGCGTCGCGACGGCGAGGTAATCAACGAGCGCACGCTGCAAAGCGGCCAGACCGCCAATGTCGACATCGATATCAAGCATGCCGGACCCAATATCGTCGAGATCGAGGCATCTCCGCTCGACAATGAACTGACGCTGGTCAACAACCGCGCGGTGGTCGCCATCGACGGCGTGCGCGACAAGCTGCGCGTGCTGCTCGTCTCCGGCGAGCCGCATTCCGGCGAGCGCACCTGGCGCAACCTGCTCAAGTCCGACGCCAGCGTCGACCTCGTGCATTTCACCATCCTGCGTCCGCCGGAGAAGCAGGACGGCACGCCGATCAATGAATTGTCGCTGATCGCGTTTCCGACCCGCGAACTGTTCCAGCAGAAGATCAACGAATTCCAGCTCATCATTTTCGACCGCTACGCCCGCCAGGGCGTGCTGCCGATCGCCTATTTCGACAATATCGCGCGCTATGTCCGTGCCGGTGGCGCGGTGCTGGTCTCCGCCGGTCCGGACTATGCGTCCACGACCAGCATCTGGCGTACGCCGCTCGACTCGGTGCTCCCGGCCGAACCCGTCGGCGTCACCGAGAAACCGTTCTATGCGCATCTTTCCGACGCCGGAAAGCGCCATCCGGTGACGCGCGGGCTGGAAGGTTCCAGCAGCGAGCCACCGCATTGGAGCCGCTTCTTCCGCACCGTCGACACCCGCAACGCGATCGGCCAACCCGTGATGACCGGCGCCGATGGCAAGCCGTTGCTGCTGCTGTCGCGCTTCGGCGAGGGTCGTGTGGCGCTGCTGCTCTCCGACCACATCTGGCTGTGGGCGCGCGGCTATGAGGGCGGCGGTCCGCATCTCGACCTGCTGCGGCGGATGTCGCACTGGCTGATGAAGCAGCCTGATCTGGACGAGGAGGCGCTGCGGCTGCAGATCCAGGGCCACGATCTCTCCGTGGTGCGCCAGACCATGGGCGACAGCGTTCCGCCGGTCACCGTGACCTCGCCGAGCGGCGCCACGCACGAATTGACCCTGACTCAGGGTGAGCCTGGCGAATGGAAGGCGACGCTGCCCGCCAACGAGCTCGGCCTGTGGCAGGCAACCGACGGCACGCTGAAGGCATTGGTCAATGTCGGCCCGACCAACCCAAAGGAATTCTCGGAAGTGACGTCCACGACCGAGATGCTGAAGCCGCTGGCGCAGGCGACCGGCGGCGACGCCCGCCGCGTGGTCGACGGCACCAGCCTCGATATGCCCCGCATCGTGCCGGTGCGTGCGTCGAGCGTGTTCCGCGGCGAGGGCTGGATGGGCGTCAGGATGCGCGACGCCAGCGTCGTCAAGGGCGTCGGCGTGCTGCCGATGTTCGCAGGCCTGATCGGCCTGTTGCTGCTGCTCGGTGCCTTCGCCGCGACGTGGCTGCGCGAGGGACGATGAGATCGCCCGATCCGTAGTCCCGTAGCCCGGGTGAAGCGAAGCGGAGTCTCGAGGGATGGGCCTCATGGTTCGAGACGCGCGAAGACGCGCTCCTCACCATGAGGGTCTGTCACCTCACCGCCGTTGCAACAATCACACAGCCTCAACCGATCGCGCGGCGCTCGCCTGAGCCGCGGTTGACACCGCCATCTCCTTCCGATGTTATAATATAACATCGGGACGGTTGGGGTAACCGTCCCCCGGGGGTGGGCGTAAACTCGTGAAGTGGATTCGAAGACACGTCAAACTTGGCGCGCGACTGGCGCTATTCGCGCTCGCCGTTCAGTTTGTGCTGTCGTTCGGCCATTTCCATCCGGCGCAGGCCGCTCCCGCTCTCCAGACCGCGACATCGCAGACCGACTTCCTTCGCGCCGCGGACCTCGTGGTCACGGATGCGGCGAGCCTGTCCGCGCCCCAGCAGCAATCTCCGCACCAGGATAACCACCAGCAGCCGACCGACGGCTGCGCCATCTGCGCCGTCATTGCCATGGCGCACGGCATGCTGTTCGCCACGCCACCGGTGCTGTTGCTGCCGCAGGCGATCGAACTTCTCCAACTCACCACCGAAGCCGACTTCGCCCATCTCGGCACTACCCATCGGGCGTTCCAGTCGCGCGCGCCACCCCTCTCCTGATCGATTGACCGAACTGCCTTCGCACGCCCGCCGCGCAAGCGGGATGCGAAGGCCATCGCAATCGGTGCGTCGGCTTGGCCGACGGCATCAGGATCAGGAAAAATGGGATTCAAGAGAAAACGAGCATTCCACGTCGGTGGAGCAAGCTGGCTAGCACTATGCGCGTTCGGCAGCGGCGCGATCGCTCAAGACGCACCTGCATCGGCGCCGGCAACGCAACTGCCTGAGATCAACGTGACGGCACCAAGTCCGATCGTGCGGCGCCACCGGGCCGTTGCTCCGGCGCGCGCCCCCGTTCGCGCCGCGCGCACCACACCCGGCCGCAATCGCGAGCGCGTGGCCCAACAGCCGCAGCCCGCGCCGGCCGCGCCGCCAGCGCCACAGCAAGGGGTGCTGCAGGTCGTGACCGATCAGTTCGCAACGGTCACCGTGGTGCCGAACGAGGAAATCCGCCGTGAGGGCACCGCCCAGCTCGGTGACCTCCTGTTTTCCAAACCGGGCATCACCGGCTCAACCTTTGCACCAGGCGCTTCGAGCAGGCCGGTCATCCGAGGCCTCGACGTCAATCGCGTTGGAATCATCGAGAACGGCAATAACGCCGGCGGCGCCTCGGATCTCGGTGAGGATCATTACGTGCCGGTTGATCCGCTTGCCACCAACCAGGTCGAGGTCATTCGTGGTCCGGCGGCGATGCGTTACGGTTCGACTTCGATCGGTGGCATCGTGAGCGCGACCAACAACCGCATTCCGGACGCCCTTCCCTCATGCGCGGCCCCGCCGTTCCAAACCTACGGCCTACCGGCGAAAGCGCCGCTGGCTGGCGCGCCTTCGTCACCTTGCGTGAACGTCGAAACGCGAACGGCAGTGAGCTCCGTCGACCGTGGCGTCGACGGCGGCATCCTGATCGATACCGGGGCAGGCAATTTCGCGTTTCACGCCGACGCCTTTGGTCGCAAGGCCGGCGACTATAACATCCCCAGTTATCCCTACCTGTTCGACCAAACCAGACCGGTCAACGGACGGCAGCCGAATTCGGCGATGCAGGCGGATGGTGCCTCGATCGGCGGCTCGTATATCTTCAATGGCGGCTTTATCGGCGCTGCAATCACCCAAAACGATTCACTTTATAGCATCCCCGGCATCGACGGCGCCGACCATCAGACCCGGATCGACGCACATCAGACCAAGATCACCATGAAGGGCGAATACCGGCCGGATGCGGCGGCCATCGATGCAATCCGTCTCTGGGCCGGCGCGACCGACTACAGGCACAACGAGCTTGGGCTCGCCGATCCAGCCAATCCCTTCAGCGACGGCGTACGCCAGACCTTCACCAACAAGGAGCAGGAAGCCCGCGTCGAGGTGCAGTTGATGCCGTTCAATGCGCGCTTTGCCGACGTGACCACCGCATTCGGCCTGCAGGGCGGCCACCAGGAATTGACCGCTCCGAGCCCGGACGACCCCGGCTCGCTGTTCAACGGCCTGTGGAATCCGAACAACAACAACCGTATCGCCGGCTACGTCTTCAACGAGTTCAAATTCTCCGAGACGACCAAGGCGCAGATCGCCGGCCGTGTCGAGCATGTCGAGTTGCACGGCTCGACGCCGAATTTTCCACCCGACTTCCTGCCGGACGGCAATCCGCAGTTCAACATCGCCCGCAATCCGTCCTTTACGCCGAAGAGCGGCAGCATCGGGTTGATCCAGAACCTGCCCTACGATCTCGTCGGCAGCATCACCGCGCAGTATGTCGAGCGCGCGCCGAAACCTGCCGAACTGTTCTCACGCGGCCCGCATGACGCTACCGCCACCTTCGATATCGGCGATCCCAACCTGACGATTGAAACGGCAAAGTCGGTCGAGATCGGTCTGCGCAAGGCGACCGGATCGTTCCGCTTCGAGGCGACCGCCTACTACACCCATTTCGACAATTTCATCTTTCGCCGGCTCACCGGCGTGATGTGTGACGAGGACTTCAATTCCTGCGGCGCGCCCGACGGAGAATTGAACCAGGCGGTCTATTCCCAGCGCAACGCCACCTTCCGCGGCGGCGAGTTCCAGAGCCAGCTCGATATCGGGCCGCTCTATGGCGGCATCTGGGGCATCGAGAACCAGTTCGACATCGTCCGCGCCACCTTCAGCGACGGCACCAACGTGCCTCGCATTCCGCCGATGCGCCTCGGCGGCGGCGTCTATTGGCGCGACGACAACTGGTTCATGCGCGTCAACCTGCTGCACGCGTTTGCACAGAACGACGTCGCTCCGATCGCGGAGACGCCGACGGCGGGCTACAACCTGCTGAAGGCGGAGGTCAGCTACAAGACCACGCTCGATCCGTCCTGGTTCGGCGCACGCGAGATGACGGTCGGTCTCGTCGGCAACAACCTGCTCAACGAGAACATCCGTAACTCCGTCTCCTACACCAAGGACCAGGTGCTGCTGCCCGGCATCGGCGTCAGGGCCTTTGCGAACCTGAAGTTCTGAGCCGGCCCCCTCCCTCTTCCACGGCTGGTGGGAGAGGGAGGAACGTACCTAGAGCATTTTCGATTCTGATTGAATCAGCACCGAAGCTCTAGATTCTTGTTTTGACGCGTTTTCTACGCAGATAAGTCTACGCAATCTGCGTAAACTTGATTGCTATGCGAACCGGTGCCCACTTCGCTCGAAAACGCTCTAACCTACCGCGCCTTGCTCCAATCGGGGCCGATCGGTCCGGAGACGTCGGTGAAAGCGCCTTCCACAAGTTCGGCCACCAGCAGGCGGTTGTAGTCGACCGGACCGGGCATGGTCGCCCTGCCCTTCGGGATCACCTTGAAGCCGACGCGGCTGTAATAAGGCTCGTCGCCGACCAGAATCACGAGGCGGTGCCCTTTGGCCTTGGCATCGGCGAGCGCGCGGTCGAGCAACGCGCGGCCGACGCCGCGGTCGCGGAACGGCGGCTCCACCGTCAGCGGGCCCAGCATCAAAGCCGGTGTGTCACCGATCATGACGGGCAATTGCCTGACCGAACCGACCAGGAGGGTGCCGATGCGCGCGGTGAAGGACAGATCGAGCAGATGGTCGACATGCTCGCGCAGCCGATAGGCGCTAAGCACGAAGCGGCCGGGCCCGAACGTACGTTCGTGCAGGCGCTCGATCGCCTGGGCGTCGTTCGGCGCTTCCGGCAGGATGGTCAGCGACAAATCACTCATGGTGAGGCGCGGGATAGCACCTGGATCGGGCGCGGTCCATCGCCCGCGTCATTTCTTGTTAATGGCCGGCTGGGACAGGTAGGCGAGCAGCTTCATTTCGCGGCGGCCGCGCGTCACCGTGTCGAGCACCAGCCCTGACGAGACCGACAGCATCGCCACGATCATGAGGCCCGTCGACAGCACCGCCGTCGGCAGCCGCGGTACGATCCCCTCCTCGATGAAAGTGATGACGATCGGGATCGCCAGCACGATCGAGATCAGCGCGAGAACCATCCCGATGCCGGTGAAAAACCGCAGGGGCCTCTCCGAGCGATAGAGCTTCAGGATGGTTCCGAGAATCCGAAACCCGTCGCGCCAGGTGTTCAGCTTGCTGACCGATCCCTCCGGCCGGGCATAGTAGGGCGACTCGATCTCGCCGACCGGCAACGCCAATTCCAGCGCGTGGACGCTGAGTTCGGTCTCGATCTCGAAACCGTCCGACAGCACTGGAAAGGACTTGACGAAGCGGCGCGAGAACACGCGATAACCGGACAGGATGTCGCGAAAAGCGTGGCCGAACACGGCGGAGAGGAAGCCGGTCAGCATCCGGTTGCCGGTGCGGTGGCCCCTTCTATAGGCAGCGGCGGATTGATCGATCCGAACGCCGACCACCATGTCGAGATTATCGTTCACCAGGGCTTCGATCATGCGCGGGGCACTCGGCGCGTCGTAGGTCGCGTCGCCGTCGACCAGGACATAGATGTCCGCGTCGACGTCGGCGAACATCCGCCGCACCACATGTCCCTTGCCCTGGCGCCGCTCGCTGCGGACCTCTGCACCGGCGGCACGCGCGATCTCGGCGGTACGGTCGCGCGAGTTGTTGTCATAGACGAAGATCTGTGCCTGCGGCAGCGCCTTGCGAAAATCGGCAACCACAGTGCCGATCGCCGCTTCCTCGTTGAAGCACGGCACCAGCACCGCGACGCGCAATGCGGAAGCCATCATTGCCACCGTCGCTGACCGAGCCGTGACATCCTCGCCCCCCATCAGGCACTCGCTTTTTGCGGCGCGCCAAAATCATCCGCGAGCTTCGGCGCCGAATGATCCAGGGTCGCGAACAACAGCGTCCACAATGACAGCATGACGATCGGGATCACGTAATAGGGCGTGAAGACGGGATGGCTCATGAAGAAGATCAGGTTGATGACGAGGTTGAGCGCGACCACGGCGACAATCTGTCGTGTCGCCACGCGCCCCCCGGACCGCCATAGCGCCACCACCCAGGCGATCGCAATCAGCAGCAGCGGGAATTGTGCATCCCGCACATATTGCAGCAGGATCGACGCATTCAATTCCGGCGGCACCGCGTCGACACCGCCATAGGTGGTCGAGAACGGGCTTCCCGCATTGATCGCGTTCGCGATCAGTGTTGGCGCCATGCCAATCAGGAACGCGATGCCGAACGAGAGACCCTGCCAGAAGGTATTCATGTTCCGTGCACGCAGGAAGGCGACGAGGAAGAACACCGCATAACCTGCCGCGAGAAGCAGGTTCGGCAGGCGGAAATTGACGGAAAGGCCGATCAACAAGCCAACTGCCGCGGCAAGCAGGATACGACGGGTGCCCGCACTAGCGAACAGCCGCGCGGTCAGGAAGCCGGTCAGCGCGCAGACGACCATGGTCGGCGCCACGGAATAGCTTGCCTTGGTCGGATTGATCATCAAATAGAGCGCCACGATGCCGAACACGCCGGCGAGCACGACAGCGGAACGCGTGACAGCGCGGGCCAGGGCAAGCAGCGCAAGCCCGAAAATCGCGATCGACGCGGCGGCATAGAGCGGGATCACCTGAAAGCCCGATGGAAACAGCGCGAGCACGAAGCCGGTGCCCGGCGGATATTGCAGCACGACCTTGTTCAACGCCGCCGTGAAGGTATGGCACGGCAAAAGCGCGGGATCGCCGGGATCCGGGAAATTGATCTCCTGGAGCTTGCGCAGCATGTAGCGGTCGTCATCCCTGGCGATGTTCGTGTCCAGGCCGCTTATGCCGAAGCGCTGGAACAGATGCGCCTGGCGGAGGTAGCAGATGTCATCATAGACGCCGCGGCTTTCGTTCCATTTCGAGATTGTCCAGATGTTGCTGATCAGGATCAGCAGCAACACGACGCCGAAGGCGGTTTTCAATTGTTTCATCCAGCCCCTGTCGCGGCGTTCGATCTTTAGGACGCGTCTTCTAGCACAAGCCGTCGCTAGCGCCATGTGGCGATCGGCGCCCCGCCGCCGAGCACTTCGGCTATCCGCAGGCGGGTGCCGGGCGTGGTGTCGGCGGGCAATGCCGCCGGATCGAAGAAACCGGTGTCCACGATCTCATGGTTCGGCTCCGGCAGGCGGTCCTGGCGGTACTGCCTGATGACATAGACCGCGACATGGTCGCGGCGGGAGACATGGCTGTTGAGGAAGACACCGTGCAGCACCGGGGTGCCCACAAGCTCGATGCGCCCCTCCTCCTCGAGCTCGCGCCGCAGCGCTTCCATCAGCGTCTCGCCGACCTCGACGCCCCCGCCGGGCAGGTACCAGCCGCTGACATAGCTGTGCTTGACCAGGAACACCTTGTTCTCGTCATTGAGCACGACCGCGCGCACGCCGAGCGTCATGCCGCGGGCCAACCGAAAATAGAGATGGAACACCCGCCTGAGCTGCGGCTCGTAGCGCTTGCGCAAATCCATCAGGATCGTCACGAAAACCTCGACTGGAACGACAACGACGTTTGATCCTTGCGCGGAAGGCGCCCGCTTGCCAATAGAATGCGGACCATCAGGGAATGACCATGCCGCGGCTGTATATCACGGACAGGCCAACAGGGACGGAATGATGGCGGCGTTTCGGTTGGCGCATCTGTCCGATCCGCATCTGCCGCCGTTGCCGGTGGCGCGGCTGCGCGACCTCGCGGGCAAGCGCGCCTTCGGCTATCTGAACTGGACCCGCAACCGTCACAAATACCATCGCCGCGAGGTGCTGGACGCGCTGGTGGCGGATCTGCAGGGGCAATACCCGGATCACATTGCGATTACCGGCGATCTCGTCAACCTGGCGCTGGAGACGGAGTTCAAGCCGGCGCGTGCCTGGCTCGAGAGCGTCGGCCCGCCGGATCGCGTGACCGTCGTTCCCGGCAATCACGACGCCTATGTGCGCTCGACGCGGCATCGCTTCGCCGCAACCTTCGCCGACTATCTGCGCGGCGATGGTGCAGATGGCTCCGCATTGTTTCCGTTCCTGCGCCGGCGCGGTCCGGTGGCCCTGATCGGCACATCCTCCGCAGTGCCGACGCCGCCCTTGATGGCGACCGGATGGCTCGGCCACGCGCAGCTCGCAAGCCTCGAGCGGATGCTGGCGGAGTTGTCGACCGAGGGCGCCTTCCGCGTGCTGCTGGTCCACCATCCCCTGCATTCGGATGCGCGCGTCAAGCGGCTCACCGACTCGCACAAGCTGCTCGATCTCATCAAGCGATACGGCGTGGAATTGATCCTGCACGGCCATGACCACGTCCATTCCACGATGTGGTTCGACGGGCCGAGCGGCAAGATCCCGGCGATCGGCGTGCCCTCGGCTTCGGCGCTGCCCCGCCATCATTATCCGGCGGCGGCGTATAATCTGTTTTCGATCGAGCGCGACGGCAATGCCTGGCGCTGCGAGCAAGTGGTGCGCGGGATCGGCGACGATTTGCGCGTCGGGCGTTTGAGCGACACGCGGCTGGCGTGAGGCCGCTAGAGATTGTCCAGGCTCGCAAACAGCGCCAGCGCGAACAGCGCGAGCGCGCCGAGGATGAAGCCGAGCAGGAACATCCCGAATCTGCCACGGCGGCGCCGCGGCTTCTCAGCGGGCACGGGCTCCGCCGCCTTCGGGCTCGCCACCATCGCATGCTCACGCTCGATCATGCGGCGGGCGACATAGTCGGTGACGGCATCCACGATGACCGGAACGTCGTGCGATTCGGCGAGCACGATGCGGCCGAAACGGGTGTCCTGCACGAAGCGGTAGATCCGCTTGTCGCGCCCCATCACGATATGGGCGACGACATCGATCCACAGCCGCGGCGTCTCGCCCTGGCTGATGCCGCGGTCGAACAGGTCGACCTTTTCCGGCACCTGCGCGAACAAGGGATCGAGCGCCTCGTTCAGGATCTCCAGCCGCGCGACCTCGGCATCGCGCAACTCGACGACGACGCCAGTGCGATCCGCAGCCTCGATCCGGGCCTTGCGCAAAGCTTCGCGCAGCGTCGGCCGCATCTCGCTCGCGGCATTGCCGGTATTCTGGGCGTCCGACATCCCTTGCGGCCTCGTCCTGACGGGTTCTACGCGTGTTAACCTATCAGTAACCGTTACGTCCGCAAAGGCCGTTGGTTCCCAAGGGGTTATCGGGCGACTTATCCCCAAGGGGGCGTCAAGGGGCTGTCCCGAAATCAGACAGCCCCACCCGGAAATCCGGATGGGGCCGTCCGTCCTTGGACGTCTTCTTCAACGCTGACCGTCGGCAGCCTGTCAGGCCGGGACGCGGGAGGGCTCTTCCACGATGGAGAAGCGTACGCCGGCCTTGTGGCGGTTCTCTTCCGACACTTCGCGCCAGCAGTCCTCCGCCTCCTTGCGGGTCTTGAACGGACCTTTGACCTGGGCCGAGCCTTCGACGAGCTTGTGGAAGTTCATCGAACCGAACTCACCGCCGATCACCCAGAAATTGCTGCCTTTGGTCATGATAGTCTCCTGATCGATTCCACCGTTAGCCGAACTGGTTCATCGTGTTGTGGGCGCCGCCCGCCTTCAGCGCGGCTTCACCGGCGAAATATTCCTTGTGATCGTCGCCGATATCGGAGCCGGCCATGTTCTGATGCTTGACGCAGGCGATACCCTGGCGGATCTCCTGGCGCTGAACATTCTTCACATAGCCCAGCATGCCCTGCTCGCCGAAATACTCCCTCGCGAGATTGTCAGTCGACAGAGCTGCCGTGTGATAGGTCGGCAACGTGATCAGATGATGGAAGATGCCGGCGCGCTTGGCTGAATCGGCCTGGAAGGTGCGGATGCGCTCGTCGGCTTCGATTGCCAGCGGCGTGCTGTCGTATTCCGCCTTCATCAGCTCGGCGCGGTTGTACTTGCTGACGTCCTTGCCGGCTTCCTTCATCGCGTCGTAGACCTGCCAACGGAAGTTGAGTGTCCAGTTGAAGGACGGCGAGTTGTTGTAGGCCAGCTTCGCGTTCGGAACCACCTTGCGGATCCGATCGACCATCTTGGCGATCTGCTCGATATGCGGCTTCTCGGTCTCGATCCACAGCAAGTCGGCGCCGTTCTGCAACGAGGTAATGCAGTCCAGCACGCAGCGGTCTTCGCCGGTGCCGGGGCGGAACTGATAGAGATTGCTGGGCAGCCGCTTCGGACGCATCATCTTGCCGTTCTGGTTGATGATGACATCGCCGTTCCGAGCGTTGGCGGCCGTCACTTCCTCGCAATCCAGGAAGCTGTTGTACTGGTCGCCGATGTCGCCGGGCTTGTGGCTCACGGCGATCTGTTGCGTGAGGCCGGCGCCGAGCGAGTCGGTGCGGGTCACGACGACGCCATCTTCGACACCTAACTCAAGGAACGCGTGACGGCAGGCACGGATCTTCGCGAGGAAGACCTCATGCGGCACGGTGACCTTGCCGTCCTGGTGGCCGCACTGCTTCTCGTCCGAGACCTGGTTTTCGATCTGCAGGGCGCAGGCGCCCGCTTCGATCATCTTCTTGGCGAGCAGATAGGTCGCTTCCGCGTTGCCGAAGCCGGCATCGATGTCAGCGATGACGGGCACGACGTGGGTCTGGAAGTTGTCGATCTTCTCGATCAGCGCCTTTTCCTTCGCCTTGTCGCCTTCCTTGCGGGCGGCGTCGAGCGCGCGGAAGATATCGTTCAGCTCGCGCGAGTCCGCTTGACGCAGGAAGGTGTAGAGCTCCTCGATCAGGGCCGGCACCGAGGTCTTTTCGTGCATCGACTGGTCCGGCAGCGGTCCAAACTCGGAGCGGAGCGCGGCGATCATCCAGCCGGACAGGTACAGGTAACGGCGATCGGTCGTGCCGAAATGCTTCTTGACCGAAATCAGCTTCTGCTGGGCGATGAAGCCGTGCCAGCAGCCGAGCGACTGGGTGTACTTGGTGGGATCGCCGTCATAGGCGGCCATGTCGGCCCGCATCAGCGCCGCGGTGTAACGCGCGATGTCCAGGCCGGTCTTGAAGCGGTTCTGCAACCGCATGCGCGCCACGGCTTCGGCGGTCACACCGTTCCACGTGTCCTTGGTCTTGAGGAGTGCTTCGGCGGCTTCAATCTCGCTCAGATAGGAAGCCGGTCCCTGGATCGACCGGTCGCTGATCCCACGTGGCTGGTAGTTCATGGCGTGCTCCTTTTCGGTGACGACAAGTCTGCAGCGTTTGTCTTCGCCATCGACATTCGTGACAGTGCATTGCGAAATGCGTGTCAGGAGCTAAACGCGACGCGCCGGAGTTAGTACAGATGCCTTGCATTCGAATGGTGATGTCATGTAACATCTGTTCTTGTGTGAAATGTCATTTTGTAAATTTTGTAAATAATAGGTCAGGAATGCTGCCATGCCTGCCGAGTCCGGAAAAAAGCTGTTTGTCGGCCCCCGATTCCGCCGGATCCGGCAGCAATTGGGGCTGTCGCAGACCCAGATCGCCGAGGGGCTCGGCATTTCCCCGAGCTACATCAACCTGATCGAGCGCAACCAGCGCCCGGTGACGGCCCAGATCCTGCTCCGCCTGGCCGAGACCTACGACCTCGACCTGCGCGACCTCGCGACCGCCGACGAGGATCGCTTCTTTGCAGAGCTCAACGAGATCTTCTCCGATCCCTTGTTCCGCCAGATCGACGTTCCCAAGCAGGAACTGCGCGACCTCGCCGAGCTCTGCCCCGGCGTAACGCACGCACTGCAACGGCTCTACGCCGCCTATACCGAGGCGCGCCGCGGCGAGACCCTGGTCGCTGCCCAGATGGCCGACCGCAACGAAGGCGCCCGCTTCGAGGCCAATCCGATCGAGCGCGTGCGCGACCTGATCGAGGCCAACCGCAACTACTTCCCCGAGCTCGAGACCGCGGCGGAAAATTTGCGCGACGAGCTGAACGTGGCCGCCGACGAGCTGTTCGCGGCGCTCTCCGCGCGGCTCCGCGAAAAGCATTCGATCGTGACCCGGATCATGCCGGTTGACGTGATGCGGGAGACGCTGCGGCGCTTCGACCGCCATCGCCGGCAGCTCCTGATCTCCGAGCTGGTCGATACACCGAGCCGCGCCTTCCAGCTCGCGTTGCAGATCGGGCTCGCCGAATGCGGCGGAAGCATCGATTCCATCACCGGCCGCGGCGGTCCGCTCGACGATTCGGCGCGCCGGCTCTACCGCATCACGCTCGCGAACTATTTCGCCGCCGCCGTGATGATGCCCTACCAGCCCTTCCTCGCCGCCGCCGAGGCGCTGAGCTACGACGTGCATGTGCTGGCGCAGCGCTTCAACGCCGGCTTCGAGCAGATCTGTCATCGCCTGACCACGCTGCAGCGGCCGAACGCGCGCGGCGTGCCGTTCTTCATGCTGCGGGTCGACAATGCCGGCAACGTGTCCAAGCGATTCTCCTCCGGGACGTTCCCATTCTCGAAATTTGGCGGCACCTGCCCGCTGTGGAACGTGCATTCGACCTTCGATACGCCGGACCGCCTGCTCAAGCAGGTGATCGAGCTGCCCGACGGCACGCGCTATTTCTCGATCGCGCAGATGGTGCGCCGACCGATCGCACCGCACCCGCTGCCACAGCCGCGCTTTGCGATCAGCCTGGGCTGCGAAATCCGCCACGCCTCGCGCCTCATCTACGCCGCCGGCATGGACCTCGAGAAGGCCGAGGGCACGCCGATCGGCGTCAACTGCCGCCTCTGCGAACGCGAGAACTGCGCCCAGCGCGCCGAGCCGCCGATCACGCGCACGCTGATCCTGGACGAGAACACGCGGCGGGTGTCGTCGTTCGCGTTTTCGAATGCGCGGGAGCTGTGAGGGATCAATCCACCGCAGCAAAGACCTTGCACCAGCCGTCGCGGCTGATGTCGCCGGCGACAACCTTGCAGGATTTCGGTGCTTCGAAGAATGTGCACATGCCGCAGCTATAGATGCCGCTCGGCGTATCCTGATAGCCGGCTTCCTGCAGCGTCATCTTTTCCGTTGCGTTCGCCCGCGACCTGCGCAACAGCAACGTGCCCGATGCGGTGCCGAGGAGCGTGCGGATGAGTTTTCGCCGCAACTGATCCATGCTGATCGCCTTCGATCGTCCCGTGATTACCGACGATCATAGTGAAGAGATCACGGCCCCAGCGTGGCGAACAAGCAGTTGCGGGACTGCGTAGGGTGGGCAAAGGCGCGTCTATCGCGCCGTGCCCACCGTCAAGCACTCCACTCGTAATGGTGGGCACGCTTCGCTTTGCCCACCCTACGGCTTGCCGCGAGTTATGATTCAATTGTCAAACAGCGGAAAGGATGTGAGTCCGCGTTCTCGCGGCATGCATTGCCCGAGCTTTGCGTCTCGTTTCACCCTCCTCGATATCAGAGGGCGCAGGGAAAGCCGGGTGCCGGTTGCACCCATGGGTCCCGTGCAACAAAAAGCAC
>NZ_JBEGDB010000128.1:0-22557 GCF_043638955.1 Bradyrhizobium sp. 31Argb
CCGCGCGAAACTACTTCGCCGTCGTCGCCATTGCCGCCACTCTGCTCTGGATAAGGTAACTGTCCACACGGCCTAGAACTCCGCGATCGATGCTGTTGCTTCAAAGGCAACGGATCGCTCGAATAAAAATGCTTTCAGGCGACAGGCGGCTGTGCATCCTTGGCATCCATTGAGGACGGATTGTCACGTCGACAATGCCGGTCCGGGATCATGGGCCGGGCGCAACGCCGGCCATAACGGGGAAGCCGCGATGGCCATGAAGTTCCTGCCGCGAACGATCGCAATCACCCTGGTCGGCGCCGGCGCGTTGTTCGGCTCGATGGGGTCGACGTTCGCCGCGGACAAAGTGACGTTCCTGACGAGCTGGTTCGCGCAGGCCGAACATGGCGGCTTCTATGAAGCAAAGGCGACCGGGCTGTACGAGAAGGCCGGCCTCGACGTGACCATCAAGATGGGTGGTCCGCAGGTCAACGGCTCGCAGCTCCTGCTCGCCGGCGAGACCGATTTCCTGATGGGCTACGACATCCAGGTGTTGAAGGGGCGGGAGCAGAACCTGCCGCTGGTCACAGTCGCCTCGTCCTTTCAATTCGACCTCCAGGGACTGATGACGCATGACGATGTCGCCAACATCGCGGCGCTCAAGCGCAAGCCGATCCTGATCGCAGGCTCCTCCCGCGTTACGTTCTGGCCCTGGCTCAAGGCCAAGTACGGATTCACCGACGATCAGATCCGCCCTTACACGTTCAACCTGCAGCCTTTCTTCGCCGACAAGAACATGGCCCAGCAGGCCTATCCGTCGTCCGAGCCCTATCAGGCCGAGCAGCAGCACGAGAAGGTGAAGTTCTTCCTGCTCGCCGACGGCGGCTATCCGCCTTATGGTTCAACAATCGTCACCACCGAGAAGATGATCGCGGAGAAGCCCGATGTCGTGGCGCGCTTCGTCAAGGCCTCGCTCGAGGGCTGGCGCGACTATCTGAAGAATCCTGCGCCGGCCAATGCGCTGATCAAGGCCGACAACCCGAAGATGACTGACGGACAGATCGCGTTCGCGCTCGAGAAGCTGAAGGAGAACAAGGCCATCGACGGCGGTGATGCCGCAAAGCTCGGCATCGGCGTGATCACTCAGGATCGCTACAAGCAGATCTACGATTTCCTGGTCGCGGGCGGCCTGCTCGATCCCAAGGTGGACTGGCACAAGGCCTATGACGATCGCTTCGTCAAGGACCTGAAGATCGGAGTGCAATAGTGGGCCGATGAACGCTCTCTTGCCGGGCAAGCCGCTTGATGAAGGCGGACAGCGGATGGTGACGGGCGGCGAACGTCCGCCGGCGGTCGAAGTGCTGTCGGCCGAGAAAGTGTTCTTGAACGGCACGCGCGGACTGGCGCCGATCAATCTGTCGATCGCTGACGGCGAGTTCCTGACGCTGATCGGCCCATCCGGCTGCGGCAAGAGCACGCTGCTGAAACTGATCGCCAACCTGATCGAGCCATCGGACGGCCGGCTGTTGTGGTGGCGCGGAAATTTCTCGCAGGTCGGGCAGGAGGGCAGGCGGTTCGCCTTCGTCTTTCAGGAGCCGACCTTGATGCCCTGGGCGCGGGTCGAGGCCAATGTTCGGCTTCCGCTGGAGCTGTCCAACGTTACCAAGACCAAGGCAGCGCCGCTGGTGGCCGAAGCGCTCGAACAGGTAGGCCTTTCGGCTTTCACCAGGCATTTCCCGCGCCAGCTCTCCGGCGGCATGAAGATGCGGGTCTCGATCGCGCGTGCGCTGGTGACGAAGCCAAATCTGCTGCTGATGGATGAGCCGTTCGGCGCGCTGGACGAGTTCACGCGTAACAAGCTCGACGCCGACCTGATCCGCCTGTGGTGGGAAGGCAAGCTGACGACAGTGTTCGTGACCCACTCGATCTATGAAGCTGTGTTCCTGTCGACCCGCATCATCGTGATGGCGGCAAATCCCGGCCGCATCTTCCGCACCATGACCATCGACGAGCCGCAGCCGCGTGGCGAGGGCTTTCGCGATAGCCCGAAATTCGCCGCCTATTGCCGGGAGCTTTCGACCTGGCTCGCCAAGGCGTCGCTGCCTTCCGCATCGGCAGGTGTCTCATGAAGCCGTTGCTGCAGTCCGAGGCTTTTGTGCGGATCGCCGCTCCGCTTGGGGTGGGGATCGCGCTGTTCGTGCTGTGGGAGGTCGGCTTCCGGCTCGCATCCGTTCCCGTCTATCTGTTTCCGAAGCCGAGCGACATCTTCACAAGCTTCGTCAACAATGGACCGTCATTGTTCCGTGCATTGCTGGTCACGTTGCGCGTGACATTGCAGGCGTTTGCCGCGGCGGTCATCATCGGAACGCTGGTTGCGTTCATGTTCGTGCAAAGCCGCGCGATCGAGATCAGCCTGTTCCCCTATGCGGTGCTGCTGCAGGTGACGCCGGTCGTCGCGATCGCGCCGCTCGTCATCATTCTCGTCAAGAACACGCAGCTCTCGCTCACGATCTGCGCCACGCTGGTGGCGCTGTTCCCGATCATCTCCAACACCACGCTCGGCTTGCGCAGCGTCGATCCAGGGCTCGCCAATTATTTCCGGATGAACCGCGCCAGCCGGTTCAAGACCCTGGTCAAGCTGCGAATCCCCGGGGCCTTGCCCTATTTCTTCGGCGGTTTGCGAATCTCCAGCGGGCTCGCCTTGATCGGCGCTGTGGTCGCCGAATTCGTCGCCGGCACCGGCGGCCGCTCGTCGGGGCTTGCCTACGAAATCCTCGATGCAGGCTTCACGCTCGATATTCCCCGCATGTTCGCGGCGCTGTTCCTAATCACACTGACCGGCGTCGTGCTGTTCGCCGCGATGGTGGTGCTCTCTAGACTCGCTTTGTCCAACTGGCACGAAAGCGAAATAAGGACCGAGACATGACTGCGATGCTGATCGAGAACGCCGTCGGGATCTTCACCGGCCTGCCGGGCGCCGCGATGCGCGCGACGGGCGCCATCCGCATCCGCGACGGCGTCATTGCCGAGATCGGCGCGCTCGAGCCGCAGCCGGATGAGCAGCGGCTCGATGCGCGCGGTTGCGTCATCTATCCAGGCCTGATCTCCACCCATCATCACATGTTCCAGAGCGTGATGAAGGGCGTCATAGCCGGCATCAACCTTCCGCTCGCGGGCTGGCTGCGCGCAGCGCCCTATAGCCTATGGTCGAAGCTTGACGAGGAGGCGCTGGCGGTCGCCGCAAGAATCGCGCTGTCCGAACTGCTGTTGTCGGGAACGACAACGGCCGCCGATCACCACTATCTCTTCAGCGACACCTTCAGGTTCGATCCCGCGCATGTGATCTTCGAGGTCGCGCGCAACCTGGGCATCCGCTTGGTGTTCTGCCGCGGCGGTGCCACCAAGGACCGTCACATGAACGCCGACGACTTTCCGCCGATGCCTGTGGAAACGCTCGACTCCATGCTGAAGTCGGCCGAGGCCTGCGCGCAGCGCTTCCATGATCCATCGTCGAGAAGCCTGACGCGTGTTGCGCTGGCGCCGACCACGCCGACCTGGTCGCTCGATCCTGGCGAGCTGAAGGAGGTGATCGCGGCAGCGCGGCGGATGAAGCTCCGGCTGCACAGCCATCTCTCCGAGACCGCTGACTATGTCGACTTCTGCCTCTCGGTCCACGGCAAGCGTCCGGTGGAATGGCTCGCCGACCACGACTGGCTGGGGCCCGATATCTGGTTTGCGCATCTCGTGCATCTCGATCCCGGGGAGGTCGAGATGCTCGCAAGCACCGGTACCGGCATGGCGCATTGCCCGCAATCCAACTGCCGCCTCGGCTCCGGTGTCGCGCCGGCCGATCACATGGCGCGGCTTGGCGGCGCGGTGTCGCTCGGTGTCGACGGCGCGGCCTCCAACGAGGCGGCTGACATGATCAGCGAAATGCATAGCTGCTGGCACACCCATCGCGCCGTAAAGGGCGCGCATGCCGTGACGGCCGAAGACGTCGTGCACTGGGCGACCGCCGGCGGCGCCCGCGTCCTCGGTTTCCCGGAGATCGGCACGCTTGCGCCGGGACAGCAGGCCGACATCGCGATCTTCGATCTGAACCAGCCGCGGCACTTCGGCATGCACGATCCGATGATCGCGCCGGTCACCTGCGCCGGCAGCGCGCATGTGCGTTACCTTTTGGTCGGTGGCCGCATCGTGGTCGAGGACGGCGCCATTCCAGGCCTCGATATCGCAAAACTCAGATCCGATGCCTTCCGCGTGGTCGAGCGGATGGCGGCCTGATAGCGGAGGAAATCATGCTCAGCACCAAACAGCCGGTACTTCGCCGCTTCTGGTATGCGACCGTGCCGCTCGAGCATCTCAAGGATGGTCCAAAGCCATTCACCCTGCTCGGTGAACCGATCGTGCTGTTCCTCGATGCAGAGGGGCAGCCGGCGGCGCTCGAAGACCGCTGCTGTCATCGCACCGCGAAACTGTCGAAGGGCTGGTGCAAAAACGGCAACATCGTCTGCGGCTACCATGGTTGGGAGTATGATCGTGACGGCAAGCTCGTGATGATCCCGCAGTTCCCGTTCGAGCAGCCCGTTCCTGAGGCGCGAGCGCAGTCATTTCGGGCGCGGGCGCGATACGGCTATGTTTGGATCGCGCTGGATGAACCGTTGCGCGACATTCCCGAAGTTCCGGAGGATGGTCGTCCGGATTATCGCCGCATCCACCAGTTCTACGAAAAATGGAATACCGCTGCGCTGCGGCTGATGGAGAACTCCTTCGACAACGCCCACTTCGCTTTCGTGCACAAGGGTACTTTCGGCAACATCAATCAGCCCAAGCCAGAGAAATACGAGATCGTCGAGACCGACGAAGGCTTCGACGCCGAGACCGTCATCACCGTTCGCAATCCGCCGAGCGCCCATCGGATCAGCGGCACGACTGATCCGGTCACGAAGCGACACCAGCGTAACAAATGGTTCATGCCGTTCTGCAGGCGGCTCGACATGGAGTATCCATCGGGCATCCGGCATATCATCTTCAATTGCGCGACGCCGATCTCCGACGGCCAAATACAGGTCGTTCAGATCCTCTTCCGTAACGACACCGAGGCCGACTGCTCGACCCAGGAATTGATCGACTGGGATGCCGCGATCATCGCTGAGGACCGCGACATGCTCGAATCGACTGACCCCGACGCTATAGTGGATATGAGCCGGAAGATCGAAATGCACATGCCATCGGACCGGCCGGGCATGATCATGCGCAAGCGACTACTTGAACTCCTGCGAGCGCATGATGAGGAGGAGCAGCCTAAGCCCCAACTGGCTTAAAGCAAGGTTCAGAGAATACGAGTGCAGCTAGGTGCAGATGGCCTATCTCAACGATAGCTCGACCTGTGTGTACCGAAAACCTAAACCCGGACGTAGTGGTGATGGAGTCCGCCAAGGATCGCCGTCGATTTGATGCTGCCGGTCGGCTGAACCGGACGAGAGACCGGCGCATCCTTATCCAACGACCGATGCGCCTCAAGACAATCAACTGATGTCGAAGCGCTACGTTCTCAGCCACAAGCCGGATTTTCGACTTGAATGGACAGGCCAAGACCGCCACGACGAAACACAGGGGCCCGAACATTCCGCCAGCTTAGGCGATTCTATCACGTCAGCAACTCGGATAGGGTTTTCGGTACACACAGCTCCGTTGTAGCCACTAAGAACACTACTCTTGCTTATCGGGTGAGCGTTCATTCATCGTCAGAGTCGATATATGTCGCTGCATGAATTTCGTGTTCTTACTTCCGTCTGTGAAGTAAACATTGTCGTTTCTCACACATCGCGGGCAGTCGTTTTGCGTTGCATCAATGCGCGTCAACAAAATCTGCGCGTTGATGTGAAGGAAGATATGTAGGAGCACGAAATTTCGAGCCACTCGGTGATGGCCAGGCCGCTCCTGAAAGAGGGAAAGATAAGCGTGCCAGACGTGGGTCTGTTCTCAGGCGAGGGCCTGCACGGTGCAAAGGATCCGCCAAGGCTGGTTGCTCGGCGAGGTCGCAGCGAGATCGCCTTCGCAGGCATCATGGGCAGCGGGCCGGGCATTGAGAGTCTGGTGGCTCGGACCGTTCGTGCTGCGGGACCGAAATCTAACAGAAAGCGCGCAATGGCGAAAAGGCAAAACGCAGTTGATCTGCTTGGGATCCGGATAGCCGAAGCTATCGTTCTGACACTTCTTGAGGAAGGTCGGGAATCTAGCACGGCCTTTGAAGAAGTCGAAGGACGCCTTGTGCGGGTCCATCGCCGCCTGCGTCAGCGGGTGGTGCGGAACTTCGTAAAGGAAGTCAGAGTGCTCCGTCAGGCCGATCAGTTCCTTGATCGGATCGAATTGAGAGAGCTTCCTCGGCTCGCCGCGCTCGTGCTCAAGGATCCTCTGATCCAGGCAGAGATTGTAGACCCCACCGGCAGCAACCGATTGTCCGCAGAAACAGTTCTTCCTCGGCGTCGTCGGCGTAGATCCTGAAAGTCGTCGGCATGGACTACTATCCGGACCTCGATCTCTTCGCTCGGACCGAACTGCTCCAGGGGACTCCTCCGGACGCGCTCCGGGTCCTTCAAGCTTGGGCGGGACGAAGGCGTCTTGCCGCTGGCGACATCCTGTTTCAACAGGGCGACCGCACGACGTCTCTTTTTCTGGTAATCGCGGGCCGGCTACGGGCTTCGCAGATGGCCCAGGGCGGTCAGCAGATTATCATCCGTTATATTGGTCCGGGAGAGGTCGCGGGCTGCGCGGCGTTTGTGGAAAACGATACCCATCCCGGCACCGTGACCGCTGTGGACGACAGTCATTTGATTGGCTGGACGAGTGCCAGCCTCAGACAGATCATGGAGCGTTATCCCGTTATTGCCATCAATGCCGTCGCGCTGCTGTGCCGGCGATACCACGAGATGCAGATTCGTCTGCGAGAAGTCTCGACCGAACGGGTCGAGCGTCGGATTGGTCATACCCTTCTTCGTCTGGCGCATCAGTCGGGGCGCCGGACGGCGCGCGGCATCGAGATCGCGTTTCCACTGTCCCGCCGTGACCTCGCCGAAATGGTCGGAACCACCCTGTATACCGTCAGCAGAATCGTCAGCGTGTGGGAGGAGCGGGGCATCGTCAGCTCCGGGCGGCGCCGCGTAGTCCTGTGCAAGCCGCATGCTCTCGCGGCCATCGCAGACGAAGAAGAATAGTAAGCCTGGGCGCTCACGCCGACTCTGACCTGGCTCGCGGCATATGGTCCCGAGGATTGGCGTCGCCGTGACGCTTTTTCGCTCGCATCAGCTGAAAAAATCAATCATGGAACGCGCCGAGCGTATGAAGGCCAACGCAGCTGGGTGATCGATGCCCTCCCTATGCACGATCGCCACCTCGGCTGGCTGCAGGCCTGGCAAATCCCGAATGATCACGCCAGGCAGGCGATAATTTTTCAGCGACGCTGGTGCAATCGCGATGCCGACCCCCGCTGCCACGAGCAGGCTCAGCGTATACATGTCGCTGGCTTCGTGGATGGCCGCAGGGCGAATGCCGGCATCGCTCAGAACAAGCGATTGCGCTGCGGCGTATCCGGGTGCGTTACGCTTTGAATAAGTGACGAACTCTGCGCCGTCGAGATGACACAGCTCGAGATCCGGTTGCGTCGCCAGCCGGTGCGACGCTGGCAGGAACAGCTTGAATGGCTCCTTGTGAATGAGGATGGTGTGCAATCCTCGTGGCTCGAGCAGCGGAAGACGCAAAAAGCCGACGTCGAGCATCCCACTCCTGATCAGGCCGAGCTGCTCGGCTGTCAGATGATGGCGCAGATCGAGTTCAACGCGCGGGTAATCCTTGCGAAAAGCGGCGATCAGGGGTGGAATCACATAGGCTGCGGCGGTCGAGATGAACCCGATCCGCAATCGACCGATCTTGCCCTCGGCTGCCAGCCTTGCCCGCTCGACAGCGCGCGTTCCGATGTCCAGGATATCCCGGGCCTCCTTGAGGTAGATCCTTCCAGCATCGGTCAATGTCGTCTTCTGGTGCGAACGCTCGAAGAGCAGAACACCGAGCTCCTGCTCGAGCTTGTCGATCTGCGTGCTGAGAGCCGGCTGGCTCAGATGCATATGCTCGGCCGCTCGGCTGAAATGGAGCGCCTCGGCGACGGCGAGGAAGCACCGCAGTTGAACGATTTCCATCTACACGCGTCCTTGGGGTGAGGTCTGTAACCTTGAATCGTGCGAAAGACGGCGGTCATTAGCCGTTGGTTCGATGACGAAGGTCAGCCGGCTCACACGTCAGACTTTCGCGGGCGCGAAGGGCCATATCGATGAACAGACGGGTCTCAGTCTGTGTCGTGTGCTTGCGCAAGATGACGCCGATCTCGGCCGCCGGTAACCAGTCCGCTCTCAGAAAAGCGAGGCCTGGCAAGTTGTAGTTGCGCGCGGAGATCGGGGCGATGGCGATGCCGATGCCGACCGAAACCAATGATACCAGGGTATACATTTCTCCGACCTCCTGGACGACGTCTGGATTGATTCCGTTATTGTTCAGCGTTCGCATGATTATGTCGTGATACCCCGGCGCGTTGCGTCGCGAATACATGATGAAGGAATTTCCTTCGATATCGCGCGGCCGGATCATCGTCTGCTGTGCCAATGGATTGTCCTTGGATACAACCACGGCATGGTCTTCGCTATGAACCGTGAGCATCTCGACATCGTGCGGAAACAGCAGTGGCAAACGAATGAAGCCGACGTCGAGGGCGCCGGCTTCGACCAGGGTGAGCTGCTCGGTATTGATGTGATTTTGCAGCCTCAGCTCGACCTGTGGGAAAGATTGGCGAAACTCGGCAACGAGCTTGGGAAGGAAGTGCCCGGTGATCGCGGTTGAAATAAAGCCAACTTTGAGTTGCTGCAGGATGCCGGTAGAGGCGCGACGGGTGTGCTCCGCCGCGTGCTGTGCCGTTGCCAGCATCTCGCTGATCTCGGCGCGAAAGATATTTCCTGCGTAGGTGAGCCGCGTCTCCTGGCGGCCGCGCAACAGCAGGCTCACGCCGATCTCATCCTCCAGATTCTGAATTGCGAGGCTCAGTGCCGCCTGGGTAAGGCCGAACTCCTCCGCGGCCTTGCGGAAGTTCAGATGTTCCGCGACTGCCAGAAACATCTGGAGTTGACGAATTTTCATGAGTTGCGGCCCCAGATCACTCTGCGACGAGAAACCCGACGCAAACGAAGCCGTCATTTGTCGAGGTTATCACGAACATCAAACTGACGAATTAACTTGAGCGCAACGTTTGTCATAAGCGGACGGTTCGACATTGCGCTAGATCAACGGAAGCGCGCATTACAAGCGTTCCAAAGCCCGCGAATTCGTCTCATCTGTTGATTGTAGATGAGCTGCATGGCGTCGCCATGCGACCCGCTCCGATCGACAGAACTTATCACGGATCTCAAAACATACGATTTCACCTGCGATCGATCATCCAGCAATCTCTCGTCGTCATCAGTTGCGTAGCTCGATGATCTTCCGAAGTCGGGCTCACGAATTGAAATCGTCCGCTGGAGAGATCGAAGATGGATGTCACAACATATAAAGCGGCTTATACCGCCCATAACTGGTCAACGCGCCGAGAGGGAAAGCAGCGTCGAATGGCGCTCGTGAGCCCTTGGATGAACGGGAAATTCCTTCCGCAAAAGAAGATCGTCGAGGCGCTGGAGACCCTGCTGGTTCCGGGCGACCGTGTTGTCATCGAGAGCGTGCAAAAGCAGGCCGACTTCCTCTCGCGCTCGCTCGCCAAGGTGAACCCGAAAAAGGTTCACGATCTGAAGGCGGTGATCTGGGCGATCGCACGCCCCGATCACATGGAGATATTCGGGCAGGGAATCGCCAGCGAGGTCGACTTCAGCTTTGCGGGTCCGCAGAGCCTCCGTCTCGCGCAGATGCTCGAAGACGGGCAGATCAAGGTGAATTCGATCAACACCTATGTCGAGCTTTCAGCGCGCTTGTTTGTCGATTTGATTCCGAATGCGGTGCTGGTCTGCGCCGATATGGCCGATCATGAGGGCAATATCTACACCGGCGCCAATACCGAAGACACGCCGTCGATGGTCGAAGCTGCTGCATTCCGCGACGGCATCGTCATCGTCCAGGTCAACCAGATCGTCGATAAGCTTCCACGCATCGATATTCCCGGCGGCTGGATCGACGTGATCGTCGAATCCGATCGCCCGTTTGCCAAGGAGCCGATCCAGACCCGTGATCCCAAGGATATCAAGGAGCTGCAGATCCTCACGGCGATGATGGTGATTCGCGGCGTCTATGAGCGCCATCAGGTTCTCTCGCTCAACCATGGCGTCGGTTTCGACACTGCGTCGATCGAGCTGCTGCTGCCGACCTATGGTGGCAAGCTCGGCCTGAAGGGAAAAATCTGCCGCAACTGGATTCTCAATCCGCAGCCGACCCTGATTCCCGCGATCGAGAGCGGATGGGTAGAGAGCGTTCATAGCTTCGGCAATGAAGACGGTATGGAGAAGTATGTCGCGGCGCGCCCCGATATCTACTTCACTGGCCAGGATGGCAGCCTTCGGTCGAATCGCGTGTTCGCCCAGTTGGCTGGCCATTACGCTGTCGACCTGTTCGCGGGCTCGACCCTGCAGATCGACTCCGAGGGCAATTCCTCGACGGTCACGAAGGGACGCATCGCCGGCTTTGGTGGCGCTCCCAACCTCGGTAGCGATGCGCGCGGCCGTCGCCATCCCTCGCCGGCGTGGTTGTCATTGATCACATCGGATGACGCCACCGTGCGCGGCCGCAAGCTATGCGTGCAGGTGGTCGAGACGTTCAAGGCCGGCGGCGTGCCGCTGTTCGTTGAGACGCTCGATGCGGTCCAGGTTGGTAAGGACGCCAAGCTGCCGATCGCGCCGGTGATGCTCTACGGCAACGACGTCTCGCACGTCGCGACCGAAGAGGGCATTGCCTACCTCTACAAGGCGGATGGCCTCGAAGAGCGTCGCGCGGCTGTCGCGGCCGTCGCCGGTGTCACCAAGGTCGGCCTCAAGTCGAATGCCAAGCAGGTCAAGCGGCTGCGGGAGAAAGGCGTGGTCGCTTACCCCGAGGATCTCGGCGTGCGGCGTTCCGATGCCAACCGATCGCTGCTGGCAGCGCGCAGCATGAAGGATCTCGTGACCTGGTCCGGCAGTCTCTACGAGCCCCCCGCACGCTTCAGGAGCTGGTGATGAGGTCGCTTTCCGCCCGACGCGCGGAGAGGGCAGACGCCCAGGTCGCATCGACCTTCTCCGTCCCGATCAGCGTCTTCCCGACGCAACTTGCCACCTTGGCCGTCGATTCCCTGATCGCGGAAGCCAGCCTGACGCCCAAGCCAGGGCTGGTCGACAGTCGAGGACCCGGCGCTCATGCCGATCTCGACATCGACCTGATGCATCGGTCGGCCCGCTCGCTCCATTCCTGCTTCCGGGACATGTCCCGGGCTGCAAGGGGGGCGGTTGTCGGCCGGCAGATTCGTGAGCAGCTCGCAGCAATCGGCCGTGAGGGCGAAGTTGCGATGTTCGCAGCGACGGGTGGCGTCAATACACACAAGGGTGCCATCTGGTCCCTCGGTTTGCTGGTGGCGGGAGCGGTGATGTCCACCCGGCCCGGCGATGCCGAGGACATTGCAGCCATCGCTGGCGGCATCGCGCGCTTCAGCGATAGCCGAATGCCGACCGGCGCGACCAACGGCAGTCGGGTGGTCGAGCGCTATGGCGTGCCCGGTGCCCGCGGCGAAGCTCAGAGCGGCTTCCCGCACGTCGTGAGCATCGGTCTTCCAGCCCTGCGGTGGGCCCGCTCTCGCGGTATCGCCGAGACCTTCGCCAGACTGGATGCTCTGCTGTCGATCATGGCGACGCTTGACGACACCTGCCTGCTCCATCGCGGCGGTCCCAAGGCCCTCGAAACGGCCAAGACCGGCGCGGCTGAAATCCTCCGACTGGGCGGCACATCGACCCAGCCAGGTAGCGATGCGCTGGGTCAACTAGACATCGATCTGCTTGAGCTGAACGCCTCTCCGGGAGGTAGCGGAGATCTGCTTGCCGCCACGCTGTTCCTGGACTCCCTCAACGACACGTCGGCGGGCTCGCCTGTCAACATCGACCACAAAGGAGCTTTTTCGCAATGGAAATCCTGAACTTTCAATTCCCTTCATCGAAGGTGAAAGCGCGACGTGCCCATGTCGGCGTTGTCGGATCGGGTGATCTCGAGATCCTGATGGAGCCTTCCATCGACGACGCCACCCACGTCACCATCCAGACCAGCGTCACCGGCTTCGGTGACACCTGGAAAGCCGTCCTCGAGCGATTTCTCGGCCAGCACCCGGAAGCCGCAAGTATCGAGATTAACGATTTTGGCGCCACTCCCGGCACGGTGGCGTTGCGTCTTCAGCAGGCTGTCGAGGAGAGCCAGTCATGACCTTCACGCCAATACTATCCGACGAGGTTGTCGCATTGAGCACTCGTCGCAGCTACATCGAGCTCAACGCGCGGGCACGGGCTCAGCAATTGCTCGATCAGGGTACGTACCGCGAATTGCTGGGTCCGTTCGATCGGGTGGAATCGCCCTGGCTCCCGATGCAGGGAATCGTCACGCAGTCTGATGACGGCTGCGTCGTAGCCAAGGGCAAGATCGATGGGCAGCCGGCCGTCGTCATCGCCATGGAAGGCAAGTTCCAGGGCGGCTCGATCGGTGAAGTCTGCGGCATGAAAATGGCCGAGGCCTTCCGCCTGGCGCGCCTCGACAACGAGAAGGGCATCCCGACCCGCGCGGTGCTGTCGCTCGAAAGCGGCGGCGTGCGGCTTCAGGAAGCCAACATGGGCGAACTGGTGATCGCCGAGATCTACAGCGAGATGGTGGCGTTGCGCAAACATACGCCGCTGATCGTCGTGATCGCGGGACCGACCGGCTGCTTTGGCGGCATGTCGCTCGCTGCCGGCCTCGCCTCCTACGTGGTGATGACGAGGCAGGCACGGCTCAGCATGAACGGCCCCGAAGTGATCGAACTGGAAGCCGGCAAGGACGAGTTCGTGGCCAGCGACAAGCCGTTCGTGTGGAGCGTCAATGGCGGCGCGCAGCGCTTCGCCACCGACTTTGCGGACGTCCTTCTTGAGGACGATGCAAACGCGGTGACCGAGGCCGTCAAGGATCTGTTCCGCAAGGGGCAGCCCGCGCAACTGCGAACCGACAAATACGACCTCTTCATCAAACGCCTGAAGTCGATGGATCCATCCAAGCAGTGGACGGGCGAAGACATTCGGAATGCATGGAAGGCAGGTGCGAAATGACCAATCCTCTCAACAATCGCGGGCGCAAGTGGTTCGAGGCCCTTACCGGCAGTACCGGCAAGGTCGACGGCAACCCCGGTTCTCTCATGGTTGCCGAGGCCAATCTCGGCGGCGAGAAAGCGGTCTTCGTCGGCGTTGCGCCTGATGCCAACGCGCGCTTCCCGCGGACCGGCCACACGGAGGTCGGTCTTGAAGAAGGTTGGTACGGCACGAAGAATCTGCGTGCCGTCATCGAGGCGGACAAGAACGGTCCGAAACGTCCGATCATCACGGTTTGCGACTCCAAGAGTCAGGCCTATGGCCGCCGTGAGGAGTTGTTCGGCATCCACCTTGCTGCAGCCGCCATCATTGCAGCCTATGCCGATGCTCGCACTGCCGGTCATCCGGTGATCGCTCTGATCGTTGGACGCTGCGTGTCGGGCTCGTTCCTGGCGCTGGCGGGCCAGGCCAACCGGATGATCGCGTTCGACGATCCGGAGGTTCTGATTCACGCCATGTACAAGGACGCGGCGGCCCGCATCACGCGCCGCAGTGTCGCCGAACTCGACAAGCTCGGTGAGACGATTGTTCCGATGGCCTACGACATCGGGTCTTTCAACAAGCTCGGCGGACTTCACTCGCTGCTCAAAGTTGCCAACCCCGACACCCCGGCGAAGGCGACGGTCGAACAGGTCAAGAGCGCCTTGATCGAGGCGATCGCAGACGCGCGCAACTCCCCGCGCACCCTTGATGTCCGCCTCGAGTCGGACGGCGCCAAGGCGTTCCGCAAGGGCTCTATCAAGGTCCGCGAGCTCATGACCCGGCAGTGGGCTCCTTCCTGACAAGAACTGCGCTCGCCTCAGAGAGGCGAGGCGAGCGCAACCTACCTTCAAGCGAGCGATGACAGGAAAGCCGCCATGCGCGGCGAGAACCATGACCCGACAGATCGGTACCCCGCACAAATTCCGTCCGCATGATCTGGTGTGGATCGATGATCCGCGGAGCTTCATTGCGGCGACGCCGACGCCAACGCCGGCTTGGGTCGCCACTACTCTCGCTGCAGAGCTGGTCATGGTGGTGCGACGTGGCCGCGTGTCACCGGGTCTGATCCCGGTCGGCGTTCGTGGCAGCGCACGTGACGAGCGCTTCGCCGGCGCAGTGGCTTCCGGCTCTATCACAAGACGGGTCAGGCCGGAAGATTTGTTGTCGCAGCGCCAGGAGCCAACACAGGCTCGCCGCGACGCGATGCCGGCATTGGAGGGATTTTACGCGGTCATGTCGGCTTGGGCAGATCTCAATCTGCCCTGGGGGCCGGTCGGCAGCGTTGGCTTTGAATTGGCAACGGGTGTGCCGGTCGCCACCGCGTCCAGTGATCTCGACCTTGTCGTCTACGCTGCGTCGTACCTGTCGGAGCAAGACGGCAATCTGTTGCTGGAGGCGGTCGCAGGCATCGACGCCGTTGCCGACATTCAAGTCGAGACGCCGCAGGGCGGCTTTTCACTGCGCGAATATTGCGACGGTCGGTCGCTTCGGCGGCGATTGAAGACTTGCGACGGCGGCGCGCGGCTTGTCCGCGACCCGTGGTCAAACGCATAGGGAGAAGTCGCATGACCATCGCCTTTCTGTTTCCCGGCCAGGGATCCCAGCGTGCAGGTATGCTTCACGAACTGCCCGATCATCCAAGCGTGACGTCCACGCTCGATGCGGCGAGCAGCGTACTGGGCAGAGACGTGCGCGAGCTCGACGAAGCAAAGACCCTGGCGTCGACGGTATCGACCCAGGTGGCGATCTATGTTGCGGGCGTCGCCGTGGCCCGTGCGCTGGCGGCCGAGGGCGCATTTCCCGATGCCGTCGCCGGCCTTTCGGTGGGCGCTTATGCGGCGGCGACAACGTGCGGCGCGCTATCCTTCGCCGACGGTGTTCGCCTCGTTCACCTACGCGCGAGTCTGATGGAGGCGCAGTTCACCACAGGCTATGGCCTCGCCGCCGTCGTCGGTCTCGACGAGGAGCAGGTGTCTGCGCTGGTGGCCAAGGCCACGACCGAAGCGTTTCCTGTCTATGTCGGAAATCTCAACGCGCCGCGCCAGATTGTAGTGGCCGGGGCGCTGCCGGGCGTGGACCGGGTCGTCGAACTCGCCCTTCAGGCCGGTTGCAAGAAGGCGGAGCGCCTTGCCGTCGCGGTGCCGTCTCACTGTCCGCTTCTGCAGGGAGTCGCGGATGTACTGGTCGAGCAGCTTCCGACGCTCGAGCCTGGAACGGTGCAAACCAAGTACATGACCAATCGCAGGGCTCGTCCGACGCGCGTGCTGGATCGTATTCGAGACGACTTCGCCACCAACATTGCGCATCCGGTCCGCTGGCACGATTCCACGCAGGTTCTTGTCGAACTGGGGACGACCCTGTTCGTCGAGATGAATCCTGGTCAGGTGCTGTCGAGCTTGACGACAGAAGCGTTCCCGCAAGTTCCGTCCATCGCGATGGCGGCGGTCCCCTTCAACAACGCGGCTCGGCAAATCCGGGAAGCGATGGAGGCGGCCGAATGACCCATTTCTGCCGCCGACCATTCGATCGACTTGGACGAGATCGATCGGCGGAAAACGAAATATCCGACCTTCCGTTTCTCAATATCCTCACACCCAACGGAGACTCATGTGGCCATTTTTGAATCCCTAAGTGGGGTAATCAGTTGCATGCTGATGATCACGCTCGGTTACTATCTGACCCAAATCAAGTGGTTCAATAAGGATATTGGGCAACTATTTTCCAAGTTCGCAATGACGGTCACCATCCCACTCTACATGATCGTCAGTATGATGAAGTCCTACAAGAAGGAGGACCTGCTACAGCTCGGCGTCGCCGTCATCGTGCCACTGTGCTCGATGTTGGCTCTCTGGATCATCGGCACTATCGTCTCGAGAATAATCAACATTCCCGAGCATCGGCGCGGCGTATTTCGAGCCATGTTCTTCGTCTCGAACAGCGCCTTTATCGGATTTCCGGTAAACATTGCACTGTTCGGCGATAAGGCGTTGCCGATCGCGGTGATGTATTATCTGGTGCAGTCGCTGCTGTTCTGGACGATCGGGGCCTACGGCCTCAGCATCGATGGACCGAAGTTCGCTCGCCTCCAGAACACCGAGAATTCCGATGTAGCTGTGCCTCGCGTGTTCAGCTTGCAGACGATCAAGAACATTATGTCGCCACCCTTGATCGGCGCCGTGGTGGCCATCCTCCTCATACTGTTCTCCGTGAAGCTGCCGACATTTGCCAACAGCACGATGACTTACCTCGGCAGCATGACAACACCACTGGCGATGTTGTTCATCGGCATTGCGATCTATGTGGCGAATCTACGCAGCGTTCGCATCACCCCGGACATGGGAATCTTGATTGCTGCACGATTCCTGATAGCGCCTGCGGTGACGATCGGGGTCTGCTACATCTTCGATGTCCCCGATTTCATGCGCAGCGTCCTGATCATTGAATCGGCCATGCCCGTGATGACCCAGGTCTCGATCGCAGCGCGGGCGTACAAGGCAGATGCCAACTACGTTGCCGTCATGACCGCGCTGACTACTGTCCTGGCACTGTTCACCATCCCGACGTACTTCATCCTTCTCACATTCAAGATCATCTGATCGCTCGATTCAGGTTTGGAATGAAAATGGTGAGGCTGACGTCGATGGCAGAGTGAAATAGTTCTCCGAACCGGGGGTGCGGCAATGCATCCCGGGTTCGGCGGTGACGAGTGCCTCTTCAGTAATCTCTCTCAGGGGAATGAAAGTGAAAAAAGAACAAGAGGTTGTTCAACGGCAGCGATGGCCGAGGTCGCTGTTCTCTGCGCCGAGTATTGTACTGTTCCTGCTGTGCGTCCTGTACTTTTCGGCATATGTCGATCGCGTGAACATCAGTACGACGGCGAGCCTGATGCGGCACGAGTTCGGAATCTCGAACGCCGAAATGGGCTTGGTGTTTTCCGCCTTCAGTTATCCCTACGTGCTTTTCATGGTGTTCGGCGGCTGGCTCGCAGATCGTTTTGGCGCCCGCCGTGTTCTGATCGCCTGCGTGACCGTCGCCGCTGTGGCGACCTTCGCGACCAGCATGGTAACCGGCCTGGTAGGCCTGTTCGCTTGTCGCTTGCTGCTCGGCTTTGGCGAGAGCGTGATGTTTCCATCTGCTACGCGCGGCATGCAGGCCTGGATTCCGCAGGACCGCTACGGTTTCGTTCAGGGCATTACCCATTCGTTCTCCCGGTTGGGTAACGCGGTGACGCCACCGATCGTGGCTGCGCTGGTCATTCTCTGGGGATGGCGCGGATCGTTCGCCGCCATGGGTGTGTTGACTGTGCTCTGGGTCTTCTTCTGGGCGTACTACTATCGCGATGACCCTCGCGATCATCCCAAGGTTCTCCCCGAAGACCTCATAGATTTGCCGGAGCGGGCGCCCGCCAAGGCGCGCAGAGTACCTTGGCGTCGCCTTGCTTGGCGCATGGCGCCGGTGACCTTCACCTACTTTTGCTACGGCTGGTCCGCGTGGGTCTATCTCAACTGGCTGCCGTCGTTCTTCCTAGACGGCCATGGGTTCGATCTGAAGAAATCTGCAGCGTTTGCATCTGGCGTGTTCTTCGCAGGTGTGGTCGGCGATACCGTGGGCGGCCTGATGAGCGATGCCATCAAGCGACGCACGGGAAACGTGAAGCTCGCGCGGCTGGCCGTAGTGTGGGTCGGCATGCTTGGTTCCGCCGCGTGCCTGACAGCGATGATGTTTCTCGATGACGTGATGATCATCACGATGGTGCTGGCCGCAGGCTTCTTCTTCCTCGAGCTTGTGATTGCTCCAGCCTGGGCAGTCCCCATGGACATCGCGCCGCAATATGGCGGCACAGCCAGCGCGATGATGAATATCGGCTTCGCGCTGGCCGGCATCTTGTCGTCGGTGACATTCGGCCTGATCCTCGACCTCACGGGCAGTTGGTACCTGCCGTTCCTGTGTTCGATCGGCCTGCTTCTGGCTGGAACAGTGACAAGCCTGGCGATGCATCCGGAACGGCAATTCATCGATGAACCGTCTGAACCCGTGAAAACCGCGACACTGCGAATTGTTGGAGAGGGCGACGTCGGCTGACGTCTCCATGGATTGATATATCGCGCACGAAGATTGTGTTGGCGGGAGCAGGGCGAATTGGAGAAACCCCCGGCCATCTGGCGATGCTGCAATGGCTTGGGGACATCTGCTCCTCGACGTGACCGCAGGATCTCCGGTGGGCAAGGCGCTCCACCGTTCCCACGCGGCTGCGGTGGTGGGTGCCGATGTTTCATTGCGGGTCCACCACTGACAGTCCGCTCTGGCCGGTGCCGATGTTGTCATCGTCACCGCTGGTTTCGGCTCTCCCGGTTGTCGATCACCGCGATCGACTTGTCGGAGAGATCAGCCGGGAGGGGTCGCTTCCGTTATGGGTGAGTTCAGCGAGTGGCGTGGCCAGCATTGATGCCTTACCCGCGTCTGTGGATCGTTTGCCGGTCGTAGAAGGAGGATAGACATGATCAATCGGCGTCACGGACAAGGCGGACGTTTTGTCGGTATGAATCGCCGCCTGCTCCGTCGTTGGAGCGGCAGTGCCGCTTTCTGCCGGGATGATGTCGGGCAAGCCGGCGTCCTGTGCCGCCAGCAGGCCAAGCGCGGACCAATCGAGATTGGTCCAGCCGTGAGCGACCATGGCGACGAGGCGATCGTGGACCAGGCTGGCCGCTGGCATCGGCGCGCTATGTCTTTCGGCTTCGGCAAGCGCCAGCCGGAGGTCCTTGACTGCCAGTGGTGCGGGCATGCCCGGTGGACAGTACCGCTCATTGGCGATCTTGCCGCCATAGGTTCGATGAACGCGCGAGTCGAACAGCGAATTGGTGAGGATGTCGAAGCCGATGCGATGATCAATTCCGCCCTTGCGGAGCAGCGCGAGGACTTCGGCCACGCCTTGCATGGTCAGTGCGGTCAAGACATTAGCCGCGAGCTTCATGAGGTTGGCGGCGGCAGCCTCTTCGCCGATGACGAAGAGACGTTGGCCGAGAACTTCGAGCAGTGGGCGAACACTATCGATAGCGGCATGGGGACCCGCTGCGAGAATGAACACGTCCCCCGTATGTGCCATGTCCGGATTGCCGAGAATCGGAGCAGAAACATAATTTTGGCTGCGTGCCGCATGGGCCGCGGCCAGATGGCGGGAGAGGGGCGGGCTCACCGTGCTCATCGAGATGTGGATGGCGCCGGTCGCGAGCATATCGAGCAGTCCCTGCGGACCGGTCGCAACGCTTGCCAGCGCGTCGTCGTCGGGCAACGAAGTGATCACAACGTCGCAATCTGCGAGATCGGCGAGGTTCGCGGCCGCGATGATCCCCGGTCGCACCACGGCATCGATTTGAGCCTGAGACGCATCCCACACGATGATCGGATAGCCCGCGGCGCCGAGGTTTTCAGCAAAAGCACGTCCCATTCGACCGAGTCCGACGACGCCAACGAGGCGTGGACGAGCCGGCTTTGCTGGTTGCGGCGATGGCGTGGAAGGGGACGCTGTAGCGACGATGGCGGCTGACGATCTGCGATCTGTGCGTACGCGGGCCATGGCGGATATCGCTCTGGAAATTGAATCTAAGCGCAGCATGACACTGGATTTCTGGGTGGAAAACCCCCCGTGCGGCAAATGATTGTTGCGTGACTGGAAAACGGGATACGTCGTCGATGGACTACCTCATGGCCATGCGTGCCTTCACCCGTACAGTCGAACTCGGCAGCTTCTCGCTGGCCGCGATGGACCTCGGCGTGAAGGTATCGACGATTTCCCGTCATGTTGCGGCTCTAGAATACGATCTCGCCGCGACCCTGCTCAATCGGTCGACGCGCCGTCTGCACCTGACCGAGGCCGGTGCCGTGTTCTACGAGCGGGCTACGCATATCCTGAACGCCGTGGGGGACGCTCGCGCCGTGACGACGTCGCTGAACGGGAAACCGCGAGGACTGTTGCGGATCAACATGTCAACCACGTTCGGGCGGTTGCACGTCATGCCGCACATGAAGGATTTCATCGCCGAATATCCCGATATTCGCATTGATGCCACGCTGACCGATGTGATGGTCGACATGATCGAGTCCGGGGATGACGTCGCAGTGCGAATTGGCGCGCTCAGGGATTCGACCATGGTGGCGCGGCGCCTCGCCGCGCATCGACGTGTCGTCGTTGCTAGTCCTGCCTATCTTCGGAATCAAGGTTCGATCGCCCAGCCGGGTGACCTGGCCAAGCACAATTGTTTGGCTTCCAAGACGGCAACCGGCGATTGCTGGTACTTCCGGCGGCACAGTGACGCATCGACAGAACTATACGAGATTGCCGTGAGTGGAAACGTTCGCGCGAACAGTTCCGATGTCCTGCACGACGCAGCCGTGGCGGGGCTCGGCGTGGCGCTGTTGCCGTCATGGTTGGTGGGTGAAAATCTGCGGGCAGGGCGCCTTGTCCCGCTGTTGGGCGATTGGGACTGGTTCGCAGCACGCGGCCCGGAGCCGGCGATCTGGGGCGTCTACCCGCCGAAGAAAATCGTCTCTCCCAAGGTTCAGGCTCTCCTCGCGTTTCTGGCACTGCGCTACGCGAGTCCAGCCTATTGGGATCGCCCTTCGATGGAGGATAGCTCGCGACCAACGGGCGCGGAAGTATCTGGGTGAGTGGCGGCCGATTTGACCGCCTCGATCGCAGCCCGATCGGCGCCACGCCGACCGAATGCCGGCCCTGGAAAGTGCAACGACGCGAGAGCGTGCCGATCCGGCGAATGATCACCGTTGCGCCACGCGCAACAGACCTTTGCCGGCACGAACTCGTCACTTAACCCTTGTGCAAGTTCGGCACTCTAACGGTTGTCGGCAAGCGATGACTTTCTATCTCGGCTCCGTGATTCGGTTCCTTGACAAGGTCGTTCGCGCCCTGACCACGCTCCCGAAGGACGCCCTCATGCTTGCCCAGATATCCATCCGTACCAAGATCACGATCGTGGTGTTCTTTCTTCTGATTGCCATGACGGGCATGGGCTTGCTTGCCGTCGCAAGCATGCGCTCCATCAATGCCAACACGACGGAGATCCAGCGCCTCTGGTTACCGAGCGTGCGCACGCTCGGCGAGTTGCGCAGCATTGCCACGGGATATCGTGGGATCGTCCGTCTGCATATCCTGGCCGAAACGCTGGCCGCCAAGACAGCCGCGGAGAAGCGGCTGGTGGAGGCGTCGCAGAGCCTGCTGAAAATCCGTCAGCGCTATGAGCCACTTATCAGTTCATCGGAAGAACGTGCCATCTACAATGACTGGGTCCAGCAATGGGAACGCTACGAAGCAATGGTCCAGCAAGTCGTGGTTCTGTCGCGCGACAGCATTGGCAGAATTCCCCATGATGCGTTCGAATTCAACGAGACCAAGGCCTATCCGGTCGGGAAGGCAGCAGACGTCATCCTCGATCGCGACGTCGATCTGAATAACAAGGGCGCGGACGATGCGGGTATCGCTGCTGAGGACAACTACAATTTCGCCTTCCTTCTGCTCGCGACCATTCTTGCTGCGTCGGCCGCGGCAGGAATCAGCGTCGCGGTCTACCTGGTACGCAGCGTATCAAGCGGCATCGCCTCGATCGTGGGCCCTATGCAGGCGCTTGCCCATGGCGATCTCAGCGCTGAAGTGCCGTATCATGGCGCGAAAACCGAAATGGGCAAGATGGCAAACACCTTGCAGATGTTCAAACAAGCGCTGATCGAAAAGAAGGCCAGCGACACTGCTGCCGCGGCCGATGCCGAAGCCAAGATTCAACGTAGCCAGCGTGTCGATAGCATCACTCGGGAATTCGAGACGATCGTAGGCGAGATCGTCGAGACGGTGTCGTCGGCGTCGACGGAATTGGAGAGCTCCGCGGGTAGCCTGACCTCGACAGCGGAACGGGCGCAGCAGTTGACTGCGGTGGTGGCGACAGCATCGGAGCAGGCCTCCGCCAATGTGCAGTCTGTGGCCTCTGCGACTGAAGAAATGAACTCGTCAGTGAACGAGATCGGTCGCCAGGTCCAGGAGTCCGCCCGCATCGCCAGCGCGGCCGTCGATCAAGCCCGCATGACCAACGCCAACGTTGACGAACTGGCCAAAGCGGCCGGTCGGATCGGTGCCGTCGTCGAATTGATCGTGAGCGTCACGAGAGGATCGCCGTGCCCGGCCTTGACTTGCGCGGAATGCTTTGGATTGCCCGATCGGGGT
>NZ_JBEGDB010000129.1:0-22457 GCF_043638955.1 Bradyrhizobium sp. 31Argb
CGATCCGATCACCTCAAAAGCTCTTGTGCCACGGGGGCCGTCCACATATGGGTCCCGGGTCAAGCCCGGGACGACGGCGGAGTTAATCGGCCCGCCCCGTTCCCTCATTCAGCCAGCACGCCACCTGATGTCTGGCGCCCGCGTCCACCAGCGGCGGGCGCTCGAGCTTGCAGCGATCCATCGCGTAGCGGCAGCGGGTGTGAAACGCGCAGCCGGAGGGCGGGTTGATCGGGCTCGGCACGTCGCCTTCGACCAAAGGCGTCAGCCGTTTGATCCGGGGATTGGCGACCGGCACCGAGGCCAGCAGCGCCTGTGTGTAGGGATGGCGTGGATTGGCGAACAGCTCGGCCTTGTCTGCGATCTCGACGATGCGGCCGAGATACATCACGGCGACGCGGTGGCTGATATGGGCGACGACGGCGAGATCATGCGCGATGAAGAGGTAGGAGAAGTTGCGCTGGCGCTGCAGGTCGATCAGCAGGTTGATCACCTGCGCCTGGATCGAGACGTCGAGCGCGGAGACCGGCTCGTCGCAGACGATCAGGCTTGGCCCGAGCGACAGCGCGCGTGCGATGCAGATGCGCTGGCGCTGGCCTCCGGAGAACTGGTGCGGATAGTTCTTCATCTGGTCGGGCCGCAGGCCGACCTGCTGGAACAGTTCCGCGACGCGCTCCTGCTTCCGCTCGCCCGAGGCCAGTCCGTGCACGCTCAGGGGTTCGCCGACGATGTCGCCCGCGGTCATGCGCGGGTTGAGCGACGCAAACGGGTCCTGGAACACGATCTGCATCGAGCGGCGGTAGGGCCGCAGCTCCGATTTGCTCAAGCGCGTGATCGCCTCGCCGTTCAGCCGGATCTCGCCGCTCGATGGCTCGACCAATCGCAATACGCTGCGCGCCACCGTCGACTTGCCGCAGCCGGATTCGCCGACGAGTCCGAGCGTCTCGCCGGGAGCCAGCGAAAAACTCACACCATCGACCGCATGCACGGTGCCGACCTGCCGCCGCAGCACGCCGCCGCGCACCGGGTAATGTTTCACGAGGTCGGTGACCTCCAGGAGCGGCTGCGCTTCGGTCATGACGCCTCCGCCATCTCGCCTGCGCGCCAGCAGGCGGCAAAGTGCCGGCCGCCGAAATCGCCGAGCGGCGGATATTCCTCGCGGCAGCACGGGATCGCGAACCGGCAGCGCGGCGCGAACGGGCAGCCCGGCGGCAGTTTTGTCAGCGACGGCACCATGCCCGGGATTTCGACCAGCCGCACATCGGCTTTTGCGTCGAGCGAGGGCACGGCCGGGATCGAGGCCATCAGGCCGCGCGTATAGGGATGCAGCGGGTTCTCGAACAGCGCCTCGACGCTCGCTTCCTCGACCTTCCGGCCGGCATACATCACGATCACGCGCTGCGCCGTCTGCGCGACCACGCCGAGATCATGCGTGATCAGGATCAGCCCGGTGCCGAGCTTCTTCTGCAGATCGACCATCAGCGCCAGGATCTGCGCCTGGATCGTCACATCCAGCGCCGTCGTCGGCTCGTCCGCGATCAACAGCGCCGGCCGGCAGGCCAGCGCCATCGCGATCATCGCGCGCTGGCGCATGCCGCCCGAAAGCTGGTGTGGATATTCCTGCGCGCGCCGCTCCGGCTCGGGAATGCGGACCAGGCGCAGCATGTCGACCGCCTGCTTCCAGGCCTCCTTGCCGCTGACATCCTGGTGCAGACGCAAGGCTTCGGTGATCTGGTCGCCGATCCGCATCACCGGATTGAGCGAGGTCATCGGCTCCTGGAAGATCATCGAGATGCGGTTGCCGCGGATCTTGCGCATCGCTTCGTCATCGAGCGCGAGCAGGTTCTTGCCTTCGAGCACGATCTCGCCACCAACGATCTTGCCGGGCGGATCCGGCACCAGCCGCATCACCGAGAGCGCGGTGACGCTCTTGCCGCAGCCGGATTCGCCGACGATCGCCAGCGTCTCGCCGCGGCGGACGCTGAAGGAGACGTCGTCGACCGCCCTGAACAATCCCGAATTGGTGAAGAAGACCGTTTTCAGGTTCTTCACCTCGAGCACAGGTTGTTCCTTGTTCATCGCGTTCATCAGCCGCGCTGCCTCGGATCGAGGATGTCGCGTAAGGCGTCGCCGAACAGATTGGTGCCGAACACGGCGAGGCTGATCGCGATCCCCGGGAAGATCACGAGCCATGGCGCAACGCGCACATATTCTGCGGCAGATTCCGAAAGCATGCGTCCCCAGGACGGGTAGGGTTCGGGAATGCCGAGGCCGAGAAACGACAAGGACGCCTCCGTCAGGATGGTGGAGCCGAGCTGCGCCGTCGCGAGCACGATCAGGGGGGCCAGCGTGTTCGGCAGCACGTGGCGGAACGCGATCCGCATCTCGCTCATGCCGATCGATTTGGCCGCTTCCACGAACGGCAGTTCGCGCAGCGCCAGCGTGTTGGCGCGGATCACGCGCGCCACCGTCGGGATCAGGGGAATCGCGATCGCGATGATGACGTTCGGCAGCGACGGGCCGAGTGCAGCCGTCATCACCAGCGCCAGCACCAGCAGCGGCAGCGATTGCAGGATGTCGGTGATGCGCTGGAACAACAGATCGACCCAGCCGGAGAGATAGCCGGAGGCGAGCCCGACGATGACGCCGATCGACGCCCCGAGCGCAGTGGAGCCAAGACCGACCGCGAGCGAGATGCGCGCGCCATGGATGATGCGGCTCCAGACGTCGCGGCCGAACGAATCGGTTCCGAACCAGTGCAGCGCGTCGGGCGCCGCCAGGCGGTGCGCCGAATCCACGGCAAGCGGATCATACCGGCTGATCAGGTCGGCCGAGAGCGCCATCGCGACGAACAGCACCATGATGACGAGGCCGATCGTGCCGAGCAGATAACGCTGCGCAAGGAACGTCAGCCGCCGCCAGCCGTGAGTGGCGTCAGCGCCGGCTCGTTTCAGTTCGGCATCAAAGTTGATGACAGCCAAGAGCTAATCTCCGAAGCGAATGCGCGGGTCGATCGCGGCGTAGAGCATGTCCACCGCGAAGTTGACGACGACCACGACGACCGCGATGAACATCACGAGATTCTGCACGATGGGGTAGTCGCGCCAGCGCAGCGCCTCGACCAGGAAGCGCGCGATGCCGGGAATGTTGAACACCGTCTCGGTGACGATCAATCCGCCGATCAGGAACGCCGCCTCGATGCCGATCACGGTGATGACAGGCAGCACCGCGTTCTTCAGCGCGTGGTGATAGTTGACGGAAGCCTCGGAGGCGCCTTTGGCGCGGGCGGTGCGGATAAAATCCTGCCGCAGGATCTCCAGCATCGAGGAACGGGTGATGCGCATGGTCAGTGCCGCGCTGCGGAAGCCGACCGCCATCGCCGGAATACAGTAGATCGCGAACGCCTCGGCCCAGGTCTGCGGATTCGGGTTGTAGATCGGCATCCAGCCGAGCATCGAGACCGACGCCATCAGGATCAGCAGTCCCAGCCAGAATGACGGCAGCGACAGCCCGCTCAGGCTGACCACGCGTAAGGCGTAGTCGAGTCGCGTGCCCTGATGCACCGCGCTCAGCACGCCCAAGGGAATGCCGATCGAGGCGGAGAACAACAGTGCTAGGCCGGCGAGCTTCGCCGTGATCGGGATCCGCGGCAGGATCTCCTGCAGCGCCGGCTTTTCCGAGACGTAGGAATAGCCGAGATCGCCGTGCAGGAGGCCGCCGATCCACTTGAGATACTGCACCACGATCGGGTCGCTGAGGCCGAGTTCCTTCTCCAGATTGGCCTTGTCGGCGGGATCGACATAGCCGGCGGCGTCGAACAGGATATCCACGATGTTGCCGGGCACGACGCGCAGCAGCACGAAGATGATGACCGAGATCCCGAACAGGGTCACGAGCATCAGGAAGAGGCGCCTGACGATATAGGCTAGCACCTGGCCACGCTCCTTTTTAAACTCTCTTCACCTCTCCCGCTTGCGGGAGAGGTCGGCGCAAAGCGCCGGGTGAGGGCTCTCTCCGCTCAACGACTCGTGGAGAGACCCCCACCCCAGCCCTCCCCCGCAAGCGGGAGAGGGGGAGCAGGGAGCAGCCCCACCGTGGATACACGCTACTTATCCATCCAGACGTCCTCGTAGCGGTAGCCGTTGTAGGAGCTGTTGGACATCACCGTCACGTTCTTGACGTAGGGCTGCCAGCAGGTTCCGGTGCGGCTGTGCAGGATGATGGGCCGCGCCACGTCTTCCTGCAGTTTCTTGTCGATCTCCCAGACCAGCTTCTTGCGCTTGTCGGCGTCGGTCTCGGCCGACTGCTGGTCGAACAGCTTTTCGATCTCGCGGTTGCAGTAGTTGGTGTAGTTCCGCTCGGAGTCGCAGGAATAGTTCTCGTAGAAGGACTGATCCGGCTCGTCGACCGCGTTGCCGGTGAGGTTCAGGCCCAGCGAATAGTCCTTGCGCGCGACCTTCGGGAACCACTGCGCGGTGTCGACGACGTCGAGTTCGGCGTCGATATAGATGGTCTTGAGCTGGTCGATCAGGATGATGGCCGGGTCGCGGTAGATCGGGATGTTGCGGGTCGACACCTTGATCTGCAGATGCTTGTCGGGGCCGTAGCCCGCCTTCTGCATCAGCTTGCGCGCATGCTCGCGGTTGGCGTTGACGTCGGGCCCATAGCCCGGGATCGTCTCCAGAATCTCCTTGGGCATCGCCCACAATCCTGCCGGCGCGGGCTGCATGGTGCCGCCGATATCAGCCTGTCCCTCGAACAGGATTGAGATGAACGCCTTGCGGTCAATGGCGAGCGCCAGGGCGCGGCGGATGTCGAGATTGTCGAACGGCGGCGCCGACGAATTGATGATGATGTTGGTGGAGACATTGCTCGGTTCCACCACGCAGACCGCATTGGGCGCCTGCGATTTGACGTCCTTCAAGAGCGGAATCGACATTTCGGTCGGGAATGTCATATCGAACTTGCCGGAGACGAAGCCCAGGATCGCCGTCGAGCGGTTCGTGACGATGGTGAATTCGATGCCGTCGAGATAGGGCAGGCCCTTCCTGAAGTAGTCCGGGTTCTTCGTCAGCTTGATCGACTCGTTGGCCTTGAATTCGACGAACTTGAACGGACCGGTGCCAACAGGCTTGGTGCGCATTTCCGCCGGCGAGACATGGCAGGGATAGATCGGGCTATAGCCGGAGGCGAGCAGCGACAGCAGCGCCGGTTGCGGGCGCTTCAGATTGAAGGAGGCCTCGTAATCACCGTTGATGGTGACGTCGTTGACCTGGTCGTACCAGGATTTGCGCGGGTTCTGGCGGAACTTCTGCTGCGACTTGCCCATCAAGAGCTCGAAGGTGCATTTGACGTCGGCTGAGGTGAACGGCTTGCCGTCATGCCATTTGACGTCGTTGCGAAGCTTGAATGTCAATTTCTTCTTGTCGTCGCTCCAGGCCCAGCTCTCCGCGAGTTCCGGCACGATCGTATCGACGCTGTTCTGCGCAACATGCTGGTTGAAAATCACCAGGTTGTTGAAGACCGGCATGAAGGGAACATTGAACGAATAGCTCGCGCCTTCGTGGATCGAGGCGCTCCCCGGACTGTCGCGGTGATACATCTTCAGGATGCCGCCGGACTTCGGTTGCTCCGCCAGCGAAACATCGTAAGCCGAAAGCCAACACAGCACCGCCACGGCCAGCGCTCGCACGCTCCGCATCATTTCCTCCCGACGTTCGGTCTCTATGGCCGATTTGGTATCGAGGATACCATGGTGGGACGTCTGAGCAACCAGCGTCGTGTGCACGAGGATCGGCAATTCGGATGAATGCCGAGCCTGCGACAATTGGCGCTGCAGTGCGGACGCTATTCCGCGGCTTGCGGCGACGGCAGGCCCATGGTGGCGAGACCGTCGGCCTCGGTCGCCGAGATCGTGGTGCGGATCATCAGCCGCGGCTCATGCGCCGGCCACGGCCGCTCGCGATGCATGGTGGCGCGGTTGTCCCACATCACGACATCGCCCTGCCGCCATTTGTGCAAGTAGGCCGTTCCCGGCGCGGTGGCTGCCGCCATGAGTTCATCGATCAGCTTCTTGCCGGCGGCAGCAGCCATGCCTTCGACTGCATAGGCGTGCGATGCGAGATAGAGTGCGCCGCGGCCATTGACGGGGTTGCGCCACACCATGCGCCAGCACACCGGCGGCAGCACCGCCGTCTCCTCAGGTGTCGCAAGGCCGGGCGCGATCTGGTCGCGCGAATGCGCGTAGGAATGCCAGGCGAAGGAGTTTTCGAGCTGCTTTGCGAGGCCCTCGTCGAGCAGCTCGAACGCGACGCGGGTGGAGACGAATTCGGTTTCGCCGCCATGACCGGGAATCACTCGTGCAGACAGGATCGAGGTCAGCGCCGGCACGCGCTTGAAGGAGGAATCGGTGTGCCAGAGCTGGTTGGCCTTGCTGCGCAGCGCCTGGCGATGATCTGTTGGCACCACCTTGCCGTCGGGACCGATGGTCGTGAGGATCACGAAATGCGATCCCGTTCCCATGGAACCGACTTTTGTCACTTCCGGCGGGCCGAAACGGCGCGAGAATGCCAATTGCTTTTCATCTGACACGTCCTGGTCGCGAAACACCAGCACGGAATGCGCTTCAAAAGCCGCACGCACTGCAGCATAGGCGGCTTTGCTCCTGACGACATCGTTGAGCGTCACGCCGCGAATTTCCGCAGCGAATCCCGGACCCACCCGGACCACGTCCATCGGCCATCCTCCCTGATTTTCTTGTTGCCCAAGATTTAGGGTAAAAGCTGCAGCCGGGCAACGCAGCCGTAATCACCCCATCGCGATCAGGCTTTGCCGCTCGCGTCGGTTGGTGGTTTCGATGTGATGCGTGACAAGCGCGAAAATTGCCCAGCTTGTGTGAAAGAGGACTCCCGCAAGAACGACCAGGGTGCCCGGAATGGGGCCGATCGCGGCGCGCTCCCAAACCTCGGCAAGGCTGGTCAGCGGCACCGGATGGATCGCGAGCTTGCCGTAATAGGCAATGGCCTGGATCGCGAAGATCCAGCCATAGGTGCGGCGCAACCTTCGGCCAACCGCGCGCACATAGCTGATGTGGTAGCTCGGATTGCGATAATCATTGGCGAGCAACTCGGTCCAGGCCGAATTCGGGTCAAGCCGTTCGCCGCGGATCATCGGTGCGTAGAAATCGGTTTCGAGCAGGCGCGCGCGGGCCCGCCACACATTGAAGTAACGGTAGCGCCGGGCCTCGAACAGCAGGAACACGGTGACAAGCAGGCCGACAAGGACCATCGGCAAAGGCGAGGCTTCGGCGCTGCTGTAGGTTGCCGACAAGGCAATGCCCGTCGTGACCACCGCCCAGTTGGTTGAGCTGTCGAGGCGCGTACGCCAGACCGTGCTTCGGTAAACCTCGCCCCGGTAGAGGTGGGCGAGGGCGCCAATCTCTGCGGCAGTGAATTCGAGCCTTGGGGCCGGTAGCGGCGTGGGCTCGCGTGGCTCGGGCAGTGCCATGGCGTGCCTCCCGACGAAGCTGGCAGACAATCAGGCACTATAGAGCATGATCCGGAAAAGTGGACACCGGTTTTTACTCGCGACAAACGCAAAAGCGCTTGCGCAGAGATCACGCTCTATCTCTGCCGGGCGGCCGTGAAGATGCTCTGCGTCGCAGCGCGAGCGCGGATGCGCCACGTCACACGATGCGCGAGGTCTTGTTGCCCCAATAGCGGTCGCGCAACAGGCGCTTGTAGAGCTTGCCGGTCGGCAGCCGCGGCAGTTCCGCCTCGAAATCGATCGAGCGCGGCACTTTCTGGCGCGACAGCGATTGCGCGCAAAAGGCGATCAGTTCCTCCGCAAGGTCAGGACCCGGCGTCACGTCATGCATCGGCTGCACCACCGCCTTCACCTCCTCGCCGAGATCGGCATTGGGCACGCCGAACACCGCGGCGTCCGCGACCTTGGGATGGGTGATTAGGAGGTTTTCGCATTCCTGCGGGTAGATGTTGACGCCGCCGGAGATGATCATGAAGGTCGACCGGTCGGTGAGATAGAGATAGCCGTCATCGTCGACATAGCCGACGTCGCCGACCGTGCTCATGCTGCCGTCCGGCGAGCGTGCCTCCCTGGTCCTGCCGGGATCGTTGAAATATTCGAAGGGCGAGGCGGTCTTGAACCACACCGTGCCCGGCGTCCCCTTTGGGCTCGGCTGCATGTTCTCGTCGAGGATATGCAGGTCGCCGAGCAGCACCTTGCCCACGGTGCCGCGATGGGAAAGCCACTCCTCGCTGTTGCAGGCGGTGAAGCCGAGACCCTCGGTCGCGCCGTAATATTCGTGGATGATCGGCCCCCACCAGTTGATGATGTCTTCCTTGACGAGGGCAGGGCAGGGAGCGGCGGCGTGGATTGCGATCTCCAGCGACGACAGATCGTAGCGGTTCCGCACATCTTCCGGCAGCTTCAGCATGCGCGAGAACATCGTCGGGACCAACTGCGTGTGCGTGATGCCCCATTGCTCGACGAGCTGCAGATAGCGCTCGGGATCGAAGCTCTCCATGATCACGACCGTGCCGCCGACGCGGATGGTGAGGTTGACGGCCGCCTGCGGCGCCGAATGATAGAGCGGCGCGGGCGACAGATAGATCATCCCTTCGCGGTAGTGCCAGAGTTTCTGCAGGAAATCGAACAGCGGCAGTTGCCGTGATGGCGGTTGCTCCGGCAGCGGCCGCAGGATGCCCTTGGGGCGCCCTGTGGTCCCGGACGAATAGAGCATCGCGGTGCCGATCGCTTCATCCTCGATCGGCGTCGCCGGCAGGCCCCCGGTCACCTGTTGCAGGCCGACGATGCGATCGCTTTCCCCGTCGCCGTCGGCGACGATGCAGAGCTCGACCTGCGGACACTCCTTCAGCGCCTCGCGCGCGACGTCGAGTTTCGCTTTTGACGTGATCAGGATGCGCGACTGGCTGTTGGTGAGGATGTAGGCGAGCTCGCTTGGGGTCAGATAGGAGTTCACGCAGGTGAAATAGAGGCCGGACCGCTCGCCGGCGCCGCAGGCCTCCAGATAACGATTGTTGTTCTCCATGAAGATCGCATAGTGCTCCTGCCGCTTCAGGCCGCACTTTCGAAACAGATGCGCCAGCCGGTTGCTGCGCGCCTCGAGCTCGCGATAGGTGACGGTCTCGCCCGTCGCAGCCATGATGAAGGCGGGTTGCAACGGGCGCAGATAAGCGTGCTTTCCGGTATACATCGGTGGAAAATTTCCCTCATGCTGCCAACAGAAGAATCTCGCGGACCTGCTCGGCGCTAGCGATGGTGCGCGGATTGCGCGGAACCCACGGCGTCTTCATCGCCTGCGCCGCGATATGGTCGAAATGTTCGGGGCCGATCCGCACGTCCTGGAGGCTGCGCGGCAGGCCCAGTCCGCGGATGAAGTTGTCGAGCACGTCGCCGGCGTCCCGACCGGGATGGCCCATGGCGGCGGCGACCTGCGCCTGCCGCTCGGCATTGGCGGACTTGTTCCAGCGCATCACCGCCGGCAGCATCACACAGGAGGTGTAGCCGTGCGGCAGGTCGAATTCGGCGCCGAGCACATAGCCGATGCCATGGCTCGCACCCATCGGCACGCCGGAGGCGAGCGGTCCCGTCGACAGCCAGGTGCCGATCTGGCAGTCCAGCCGTGCGTCGATGTCGGTTGCGTCGGCTTTGGCCCGCGGCAGCGCCTGCGCCAGCATCGACAGCCCCTTCAGCGCCTGTGCATCGGCATAGGGGTGCGATTCGTTCGAGCAGATGCCCTCGACGCAATGATCGACCGCGCGGATGCCGGTCGAGAGCCACAGCCATTCCGGCGTGTGAGTGGACAGCCAGGGATCGAGGATCACCACGCGCGGCATCACCTGGGGATGGGTCAGCAGTTCCTTGACCCGCTTCTTCTCGTTGGTGACGCCGGCGATCGCCGTGAACTCGCCGCCTGCGATCGTCGTCGGCACGCTGATCTGGCGTACGTTGGGTGCATTGATTTGAGGCGTTACGCCGTGGCTGGTGCGGACTTTGTCGATGTCGTCGGCGCTGCGGATATCGTTGGCGAGGCAGAGCTGCACCGCCTTGGCGCCGTCGGTGATCGAGCCGCCGCCGATGGTGACGATAAGGTCGGCTTTCGCGGCGCGCGCCTGCTCGGCTGCCGCGACCACGGCGGTGCGCGGCGTATGCGGCGGCATCGCATCGAAAATGCCGACGCAGGCCGCGCCCAGTGCGGCGCGGATACGCTCGATTTCGTCGGTCGCGCGGTTGAGCGTTCCGCTGACCATCAGGAAAGCGCGTTGCGCGGCCACCCGCGCCACCTGCGATCGCCTCAGCCGCCTGGCGGCCGAACACGACCTCCTCCATCGCGCCAAATACGACACGTCCTCGGTGCACGAGCCGACCCTCCCTGAAAGATTTATTTTCTTTGACGACAATCTAACGGAGCCGGAACGGCTCGTCATGCCCGAAGATGCGCCGTTGGCGTCCCCGGTCCCGGCTTCTTGGAGGCGATCACCGTCTGCGTCGGCGTGCGGCCACGAAAAAGGACAATGATTTTGCTTGATCCCGCCCCTCTCTTGAACAGACTGGCCTCCGGTCACATCTTTGACCTCCGCGGCGTGTAAGGTGCGCATCCGAGCGGCGCAATGCGCGCGCCGGCTGTGCTGTTCAGGGGGAGATCGACTTGGGCGCGACCGATAGGACGGGAAGCTTGACGGCCCACTCACGGCGCGGCGTCAGCGCGCTTGGCCTGCTCATTGCCTTGGCAACGTCAGCCCTGGCATTGACCGGTTGTGGTGACAAGCAGCAGCCACAGGCGGCGGCGCCGGCCCCTGCGGTCACCGTGGCTCAGCCGACCAAGCGTACGGTCACGGATTGGGACGAATTCACCGGGCGGTTCGAAGCGATCGAGGAGGTCCAGGTTCGCGCCCGCGTCGGCGGCTTCGTCACCAGCGTCGAGTTTCGCGATGGCGCCATCGTCCGCACCGGCGACCTGCTTTACGTGATCGATCCGCGCCCGTTTGAGGCCGTCGCCAAGCAGGCCGAGGGACAACTTGCGGACGCGCGCGCCAAGGCGGAGCTCGCCAAGCGCGAGCTCGACCGCGGCCTGAACCTGGTTCAGACCAGTGCAGTCTCCGAACAGGTCGTCGACCAGCGCCGTCAGGCCTTGCAGGCGGCCCACGCCGCCGAGATGCAGGCCGAGGGCGCGCTGAAGGCGGCGCAGCTCAACATCGAATTCTCCCATGTGCTGGCGCCGCTCACCGGCCGCGTCAGCCGCCATCTCGTCAGCGTCGGCAATCTTGTGCAGGGCAGCGAGGGCGGCGCGACCCTGCTCACCTCGATCGTGTCGCTCGACCCGATCTACATCTATTTCGACGTCGACGAGGCGACCTATTTGCGGAACAACCGGCTCTGGTTCGAGGGCAGGCGGCCGAGTTCGCGCGATACGGCCAATCCGGTCCAGGTGACGTTGACCGGCGAAACCAAGCCCTCGCACGAAGGCAAGATGGATTTCCTCGACAACCGGCTGGACGTCTCGACCGCCACTTTGCGCAGCCGCGCGGTGGTTCCGAACAAGGATCTCTCGATCCTGCCCGGACAGTTCGGCCGCGTGCGGCTCATCGGCAGCGCGCCGTATGAAGCGCTGCTCCTGCCCGACACGGCTGTTGCCACCGACCAGTCGCGCAAGATCGTGTTCGTGGTCAAGGATGACGACACGGTGGAAGCGAAGCCCGTGGTGCTCGGCCCGCTCGACGAAGGCCTGCGCGTGATCCGTGAAGGCCTCAAGGCGGAAGACCGCGTGATCGTCGATGGCCTGCAGCGCGCCCGCGTCGGCGCCAAGGTGAGCCCGCATCCCGCCCCAGCCGCGGCCGGTGGCAAATCATGAATCTCGGGCGGCTCTCCATCAACCAGCCCATCCTGGCGATGGTGCTGTCGATCGTGCTCCTGATCGTCGGGGCGATCGCCTACACCACGCTGCCGGTCTCCGAATATCCGCAAGTGGTGCCGCCGACCGTGGTGGTCACCACGAACTATCCCGGCGCCTCCGCGCAGACCGTCTCCGACACCGTCGCTGCCCCGATCGAGCAGGAGATCAACGGCGTCGAGGACATGCTGTATCTCTACAGCCAGGCCACCTCGAACGGGCAACTCACGATCACTGTCACCTTCAAGCTTGGCACCAACCTCGATACCGCCCAGGTTCTGGTGCAGAACCGCGTTGCGATCGCGCAGCCGCGATTGCCCGAGGAGGTGCAGCGCAACGGCGTGACCACGCGCAAGAACAGCCCGGACATCCTGATGGTCGTGTTCATGCTGTCGCCCGATGACAGCTTCGACCAGCTCTACATCTCCAACTACGCGCTGCTGCAGGTCCGCGACCAGTTGCTCCGGCTCGACGGCGTCGGCGACATCCAGATCTTCGGCGCGCGCGATTACTCGATGCGGCTGTGGCTGGATCCCGACCGCCTCGCCAATCTCGGCTTGACCTCAACCGAGGTGCTGGCGGCGATCCGCGCGCAGAACCTGCAGATCGCCGGCGGACAGATCGCGGAGCCGCCGATTGCGGATCGCGCGTTCCAGCCCAACCTTGTCTTTACCGGCCGTCTCAAGGATCCCAGGCAGTTCGAGGATATCGTGGTCAGGGCCGGCGCCGACGGCCGCACCGTGCGCCTGCGCGACGTCGCCCGCGTCGAGCTTGGAGCGCTGTCCTACACCACCAACAGCTTCCTGCTCAAGAAATCGGCGGTTGGCATGCTGGTGACGCAGCGGCCCGGCTCGAACGCGCTCGCCACCGCCAAGGAGATCTCCGATACGATGGTCAAGCTCAAGGCGAGCTTCCCGAAAGGGCTCGACTACAATATCGGCTACAACCCGACTGAATTCATCGCACAATCCATCAAAGAGCTGATCAAGACCATCTACGAGGCGATGGTGCTCGTCGTCATCGTGGTGCTGGTGTTCCTGCAGGGCTGGCGGCCGGCGCTGATTCCGATCATCGCAATCCCGGTGTCGCTGGTCGGCACCTTCGCGGTGATGGCTGCGCTCGGCTTCTCGATCAATAATCTGACGCTGTTCGGCCTGGTGCTGGCCGTCGGCATCGTGGTCGACGACGCTATCGTGGTGGTCGAGAATGTCGAGCGACATCTCGCGCACGGAATGAGCCGGCGCGATGCCGCGCTCAAGACGATGGAGGAGGTCGGTGGAGCGCTGGTCTCGATCGCGCTGGTGCTGTGTGCGGTGTTCGTGCCGACCGCATTCCTCGGCGGCATCTCCGGCCAGTTCTTCCAGCAATTCGCCGTCACCATCGCGGTCGCGACCGCGATCTCCTGCTTCTGCTCGCTGACGCTGTCGCCGGCGCTGGCCTCGCTGATCCTGGTGCCGCATGAAGAGAAGCGGCCGGCGGCGCGCTGGAACATCATTGCCCGTGGCTGGGAGAAGTTCACCGGCCTGTTCAACCGCGTCTTCGACCGGTTGTCGCATGGCTATGCCGCAGCGGCCGACTTCGTGATCCGCCATACGGCGGTGATGCTGCTGATCTATGTCGCGCTGATCGGCGGCGCCGGCTGGTTGCTCGCGACCACGGCGCAGGGCTTCATTCCGGCGCAGGATCGGGGCTACATCATCATATCGGTGCAATTGCCGGGGGCGGCATCGCTGGCTCGCACGACGGCGGTGGTGCGCGAGATCGAGCGGATCGCGCTCGATACGCCGGGCATCGTTCGCGTCGCGGTCTTTGCCGGCTTCTCGGGCGCGACCCGCACGCAGCAGGGTAATGCCGCGGCGCTGTTCCCCGTGTTCGATGAGCCGGAGGCGCGCCTGAAGAAGGGGTTGTCGGCGGCCGCGATCACGGCCGAGCTGCGCAAGCGCCTGTCTGCGATCCAGGGGGCCTTCATCATCGTGATCCCGCCGCCTGCGGTGCCGGGTATCGGCACCGGCGGCGGCTTCACCATCCGCGTCCAGGATCGCCAGGGCCGCGGCCCCGAGCTGCTGGCCGCCGCGACCGACGAGCTTGTCGCTGCCGCGCGCAAATCGCCATATCTCACCTCGGTGTTCTCGCCGTTCACCGCGAATACGCCGCAAGTGTTCGTCGACATCGACCGCGTCAAGGCGCAGAAGCTCGGCGTGCCGATCGCAAACATCAACGACACCATCCAGACCTATTTCGGCTCGACCTATGTCAACGACTTCAACCTGTTCGGCCGCACCTATCACGTCACCGCGCAGGCTGACCTGCCGTTCCGCATGGAAACCTCTGATCTCGCGCGGCTGCGGACACGCAATGCGGCGGGCGACATGGTGCTGCTCGGCAGCGTGGTCGAATTCCGCGACGTCTCCGGGCCCGACCGCGTCGCGCGCTACAACCTCTATTCGGCATCCGAACTGCAGGGCGAGCCGGCGCCCGGCACGAGTTCGCAGACTGCGCTCGACACCATCAAACAGCTCGCCGATGCAACGCTGCCGAGCGGTTTTGCGTTCGAGTGGACCGATCTGTCGTACCAGCAGGTCACCGGCGGCAATGCCGGGCTCTACGTGTTCCCGATCTGCGTGCTGTTCGTCTATCTCGTGCTCGCCGCGCAGTATGGCAGTTGGAGCCTGCCGTTTGCGGTGATCCTGATCGTGCCGATGTGCCTGCTGGCCGCGACCATCGGCGTGCGCATCATGGGGCAGGACGTCAACATCCTGACCCAGATCGGCTTCGTGGTGCTGGTCGGACTCGCCGCCAAGAACGCGATCCTGATCGTCGAATTCGCGCGCGATATCGAGGCCGAGGGCAAGCCGCGGCTGGAGGCGGTAATCGAGGCCTGCCGCCTGCGGCTGCGGCCGATCCTGATGACGTCGTTCGCCTTCATCCTCGGCGTGCTGCCGCTGGTGGTCTCGACCGGCTCGGGATCGGAAATGCGCCAGGCGGTCGGGGTTGCCGTGTTCTTCGGCATGCTCGGCGTCACCCTGTTCGGCCTGATCTTCACGCCGATCTTCTACATGGTGGTGCGTGGGCTCGCCGACCCCAGGCATCCGAAGAAGCCGGTGGAAGCTTGAGCTGGGCCCGCCCCACACCACCGCCGTCATTCCGGGGCATCGCGAAGCGATGAGCCCGGAATCCATCGGGCCGCATACGCCTGCGGGGAAATGGATTCCGGGCTCGCGCTGCGCGCGCCCCGGAATGACCAGGAGAGAGGTAGACGCAAGCCCCACTAATGGCTGAGCCGAAAGTGATGGGCAGCCGCAGGGTTATAAAATATCATTCGCTTATATTCCGAACAGAAACTGCAGGGAGATCATTTATGAAATCGGGATTGCTCGCCGCCGTCGCTCTTGGCGGCCTTTTGCTGTCAACTCCAGGTTTTGCCCAGGGCGTCAAGATCGGCATCCTGAACGACCAGTCCGGCGTCTACGCCGATTACGGCGGCAAATATTCGCTCGAAGCCGCGCGGATGGCGATCGAGGATTTCGGCGGCGAGGTGCTGGGACAGAAGATCGAGCTCGTCACCGCCGATCACCAGAACAAGCCCGATCTCGCCTCAGCGATCGCACGCCGCTGGTATGACGCCGAAGGCGTCGACATGATCACCGAGCTCACGACCTCCTCGGTCGCGCTGGCGATCCAGGAACTTTCCAAGGAAAAGAAGAAGATCGACATCGTGGTCGGCGCGGCGACCTCGCGGATCACAGGCGATGCCTGCACGCCCTACGGCTTCCACTGGGCCTACGACACCCGCGCATTGGCGGTGGGCACCGGCGGCGCGCTGGTGCAGGCAGGCGGCGACACCTGGTTCTTCCTGACCGCCGACTACGCCTTCGGCTACGCGCTGGAAAAGGACACCAGCGACATCGTCAAGGAGAAGGGCGGCAAGGTGCTGGGCTCGGTCCGCGTTCCCCTGAACTCGTCGGATTTCTCGTCCTTCCTGCTGCAGGCGCAGAGCTCGAAGGCGAAGATCGTAGGCCTCGCCAATGCCGGCCTCGATACCACCAACTCGATCAAGCAGGCGGCCGAGTTCGGCATCGTGAAGAGCGGCCAGAAGCTCGCCGGCCTGCTGATGACGCTGTCCGAGGTGCACGGGCTCGGGCTCGAGGCCGCGCAGGGTCTTGTGCTCACCGAAGGGTTTTACTGGGACCACGACGACGCCTCGCGCGCCTTCAGCGAACGCTTCATCAAGCGCACCGGCCACATGCCGAGCATGATCCATGCCGGCACCTATTCGGCGACGCTGTCCTATCTGAAGGCCGTGAAGGCCGCCGGAACCAAGGATAGCGATGCGGTGGCAAAGAAATTGAAGGAGCTGCCGGTCGATGACGCCTTCGCGAAGGGCAAGGTGCTGGAGAACGGCCGCATGGTGCACGACCTCTATCTGTTCGAGGTCAAGAAGCCCTCGGAATCGAAGAAGCCATGGGACTACTACAAGCAGCTCGCCGTCGTGCCGGGCGACAAGGCCTTCTTCACCGCCAAGGAAAGCGGCTGTCCGCTGACGAAGTGATCTCGCTGTCGTCCCGGGTCAAGCCCGGGACGACGGCAGCGTTTGAGCCGCGGTGATCTCAATACCCCGTCAGCTCGAGATAGCCGATGCCGGCGTGGCTGCCGGCAAAGCTGATCGGGCCCTCCCAGTAGGAAAAACCCGTTCCCATCCAGCTTCGCGCATTGAGCGGCCTGGTTTCGATGTTTACCCCGCGCGCAGGGATTTCGACACGCCACGCCGTCGGTACCTTGCGGTCGCCGATCTCGGTGAATGCGGTGGGCGTGATGCTGTTGTCGCTTGAAGCGATCTCGCTGGAACGGCCGTCCGGTTCGATCCAGTTGCCGAACAGGTTGTTGCGGCCGTCCTTCTGGCGCAGCCGGTAGAGCATCAGCTTCTCATCGTTGGGCAAATGCAGCGAGAACCAGTCCCAGCCGGTTTGGTCAGAAGCGAGTGGCTGGCTGCTCCATTCGCGGTCCATCCAGGCCTGCCCCGTGACCTCAACAGGCTTGTCGTCGATGACGATGCGGCCGGCCGCCTTGAAGAAGGGCTGGCTGTAGTAATAGGAGGCCTGTCCGCGATCGGACTTCCTGCTGTAGCCGCGGTCGCCCTGCAGCACCAGCGCCCGCTCCGCATCGAGGCGGAGCTCGTAGCTGAAATCCGCACCCGTCGCGCTGAGTTTCAGCGGCGCCACTCTTTGCGCATTGAATCCGTCGAGCGCGCGCATCTCCCAGGCGTCGATCCAGCCGACAAACGGACTCGTCTCGACTCCGGCCTGCCCGACGCCGCCGCGCGCAAATGTCTCGGAATAGCGATGCGTGTCGGCGCGCGTGACCGCGGCATGTCCCATCCAGATCTGCTGATTGGCCCAGCCTTCGAGCTGCGCACCGGCGCGCATCGCCTGCCGGAACAGCGTCCATTGCACGCCATGGGCCGCGCCGGCCGCATCGACGAGGTTCGCGGTCACATACCACCATTCGATGCGGAATTCCGGATGCGGACCGTGATCGAGGGGGAAGACGAAACCCTTGCCAGGCACGACCGGCGCGAAACCGTCAGCGGTCTCGCCGAGCCCCGCGAAACCCTGCGCATGCGCATGGCCAGCGAGGCCAACTGCAAGCGCGCCACCGACGAACGCGCGGCGCGATATCGGGCTAGCGTTCATTGACAAATATCCGTATCAGGCTCGCCGGCTGCATCCGCGCCAGCCTGACGACAGGAAGCAGCGCAGCCAACAGCGCGGCCGCCAGGGCAACGCCGAGCAGCTCCACCAGTTGCAACGGAAACACCTGGAACGGCAAGCGCCAGCCGAATGCCTTGACGTTCACGACCGCCAGTAGGCACCACGCCACCAGCAGGCCGAGCGGCAGCGCGAACAGCGCGGTGATCAGCGCCATCGCCATCGTCTTCAATAGCTCGATCCTCGCGAGCTTCTCGCGCGTCAGCCCGATCGCCCATAGCGGCGCAAGTTGCGGCAAGCGGGAATTCGCCAGCGTCAGGAGGCTCGTGAGTAGTGCGACACCGGCGACGCCCAGCGTGAAGGTGTTGAGCGCCGACGTGACCGAGAACGTCCGGTTGAAAATGCGTTTCGACTCCGCCTTTACCGTCGTCTGATCAGCGACGCTGCGGTCATCGAGGCCGAACTTCCGCTGCAACTCGGCGATCAGCGCGGGCACGGCCGGCGGTGGGACGCGCAGCCCGAACCGCGTCTGCGGCACTTGCGGAAAATGCCGCGTTAGCGCGGCAAAGTTCACCGCGACCTGGCCCTTGGGATTGCCGTAATCGGCATAGATGCCGACGATCTCAAGCGGCCAGTTGCCGCCGGGCGCGGGCACCTCGATCCGGTCGCCGATCGCAAGTTTCAGCCGCCGCGACAATTGCTCGCTGGCAAAGCCGGTGTCGCCGTCGCGCAGGCGATCCCATCCGTCCGACCTCGATTCCAAGAGCGGCCAGTTGTCGCGAAAGGTCGCCTGATCGGGCAGGCCGAGCACCTCGATCGGCATGCCCGCAAGCTGCGCATCCGCGCGGCCGCCGGGCAGGATCGCCTGAACCTCGCTCCGCCCGCGCAGCCAGGCCTTGATCTCAGTCGCCCGCGTATCGCTGGCTGCGTTGACATAGACGTCGGCGGCGAGCCGTCCGTCGAGCCAGACGAGGAAGGTGCGGCTGAAACTCTCCACCATGGTGCCGACGCCGACATTGACCGCGAGCGCAAGCAACAGCGCCATCAGCGCCAGGGACAATCCCGAGAGTTGCTGACGGCTGTCGGCCCAGAACCAGATGCTGACGGGCCGCCCGGCGCTGCGCTGGCCGAGCGCGAGCGCGATCTCCAGGATCATCGGCAGGATCAGCGCCGCGCCGAGCATCAGCGCGGCGAGCACGGCAAAGCCAGAGAGCAGGGAATCGCCGAACCAGAGAAAACCGCCGGCCACGGCGAAAGCGGCCAGCGCGGCAGCGCTCTGAAACACCAGCCAGCGCCGCTGCGCCTGTTGCCACGCCTGCGGCTGCGCCGAGGCCAGCACCGGCATGCGGACCGCCTTGGCAAGGCTTGCGGCGGCGGCCGCCAGCGCGCCCAGGATGCTGATGGCGATGCCGGCGAGCCACCACTCGCCCTTCAATGTCAGTTGCCCAGGAATCTGCGCGCCATAGAGCCCGCGCAAGGAGGCGGCGACGTCAGGCAGCAGCGCCGCCGCGATGAAATAGCCGCACACCAGTCCCACCAGGCCCGCGACCAGCGCGAGCGAAACCAGCTCGGCCACCTGCACGCTGTTCAGCATCCGCGCCGACACCCCGCAGGCGCGCAAGCTGCGCAGCATCGGCAGCCGCTGCTCGAAGGCGAGCCCGATCGCGGAGTTGACGATGAACAGCCCGACGAAGAACGACAACAGTCCGAACGCGGTCAGGTTGAGATGAAAACTGTCGGTGAGGCGCTCGAGATCGGTTTCCGCATTGGGCTCGACCAGGTGCAGCCTGTCGCCGGCGATGCTTTCGAGCGGCGCGCGTCTGGCGCTGGACTTGCCGATCAGCAATCGGGAGATCTGATCCGGCATCTTCAGGATCTGCTGCGCGATCCCGATATCGACCACGAGGACGCCGGGCACGAGCTGTGGCTGCACGCGGAGTGGCGGCAGCAGCACGCCGCCATTCGACGATGGCCGCTCGCCGTCTTTCACGCCAAGGTCCGACAGCGTCTCCGGCGCCACCAGCATCTCGCCGGGCGGCGTGACGAAGGACTGCAGATCAGTCCGGCCGATCACGGGCGCAGTGCTGACTTCGCCCGGCAGCGTCACCGGCTCGATGCCGAGCAGCCGGAACGATCGCCCGCCGATCTGCACCCGTCCCTCGACGACAGGCGAGACCGGCCAACCGGCGCGGCGCAGATCGACAGAGAGCTGTTGCGGAAAACCGGCGTTGTCGCGAGTGACGAGCATCGCTGTGCGGGTGCCGCCGAAGGTTGCTGCGGCGCGATCATAGGCGTTGCGCGCTTGCTGGTTCAGCGCCTGCACGCCGCTCCACAGCGCGGTCGCCGAGATCAATCCGATCAGCAGCGTCGCAAGCTGCATCGGATGCCGACGCCAGTGGCTGAGCAACACCGCCAATGTCCACAGCGCCCGCCTCATGCGATCACTCCCGCATGCAAATTGACCCGGCGGTCGAGCAATGCTGCGAGCCGCGCGCTGTGCGTCACCATCAGGAAGCCGCAGCCGGTTCGCGCCACCAAATCGCGCGCCAGCGCCAGCACCTCGTCGGCTGTCTCCTCGTCGAGATTGCCGGTCGGCTCGTCCGCGAGCAGCAACAGCGGCTTGGGCGCCAGCGCGCGGCCGATCGCCACCCGCTGCTGCTGGCCGCCGGACAATTGCTCAGGATATCGCTTCAAGAGATGCGCCAGCCCAAGCCGCTCCACCAGCTCGTCGTGCCATTTCGGATCATGCCGTCCGGCGATCCGCGACTGAAAGGTAAGATTGTCCGAAACCGTCAGGCTCGGGATCAGGTTGAATTGCTGGAACACCAGCCCCAGCCGGTCGCGGCGCAGCGCCGCACGGCCGGCATCGCCGAGCTCGGAAAGGCTGACGCCGTCGAGGATGATCTCGCCGCCGTCGGCGGCGTCGAGCCCGGCGATCAGGTGCAATAGCGTGCTCTTGCCGCTGCCGGATTCCCCGGTCAGCGCCACGCTTTCGCCCGCGGCGACCGCAAGATTGACGCCGCGCAGCACCGCGATGTCCTCGCCGGCCGAACGGTAGCTTTTCCTCAGGCCGGTGACCTCGAGCACGGGGCGGTTTCCACTTGCCATGCGCTGTCGATGCCACGGCAGGGCCGGCAGGTCAAAATCCGCGGTTGCCTAGTCAGGAAACCCAAGGCTAGCATCCCATCAGGGCCGGCCGGCAGAGCCGAGCAAGCGAGAAAACCACGGGGAGAGCCAAGCATGACCGCACAGCCGACGCCGAAAGGCGCCTGGAAGATCACCTTCCTCCTGTTCCTGTTCATGCTGGTGAACTTCGCGGATAAGATCGTAGTCGGCCTCGCCGGCGTGCCGATCATGACCGAACTGAAGCTCGATCCCGAGCAGTTCGGCCTGCTCGGGTCCTCGTTCTTCTTCCTGTTCTCGATCTCGGCCATCGTGGTCGGCTTCATCGTCAACCGCGTCGAGACGCGCTGGGTGCTGTTGGTGCTGGCGCTGATCTGGGCGCTGGCGCAGTTTCCGATGGTCGGCACCATCGGCTTCACCACGCTTCTGATCTGCCGCATCATCCTCGGTGCGGGCGAGGGGCCTGCGGCGTCGGTGGCGGCGCATGCCATCTTCAAATGGTTCCCCGACGAGAAGCGCACGTTGCCGATTGCGATCCTGTCGCAGGGCTCGGCCTTCGGCGTGATCCTGGCCGTGCCGGCGTTGAACTGGATCATCGTCAATCACGACTGGCACTATGCGTTCGGCGCGCTCGGCATCGTCGGGCTGATGTGGGTGGTGGCCTGGTTCATCCTCGGCAAGGAAGGCCCGCTGGTGGAGAGCGCGGCGACGGCGGCCGGCGAGCAGCGTATTCCCTATTCGCGGCTTCTGACCTCGCGGACCTTCGTCGGCTGCGTCGCCGCCACCTTCGGCGCGTACTGGGCGCTGTCGCTCGGGCTCACCTGGTTCACGCCCTTCATCGTCAAGGGACTGGGCTATTCGCAGCATCAGGCCGGTTTCATTTCGATCCTGCCATGGGTGTTCGGCGCCGTGGTCGTGATGCTGACGGGCTGGATTTCGCAATCGATGCTGGCGCGCGGCTTCACCACCCGCGGCGCACGCGGCGTGCTCGGCTCGGTGCCGCTGATCGTCGGCGGCACGATCATGGCCATCATGCCCCATGTCGCGCCGGGCGGACTGACGATCGCGCTGCTCGTGTTCGGCTCCGGCCTCTGCGGGTCGATCTACGTGGTCTGCGCACCGATGATCGGCGAGTTCACGCCGGTGTCGCAGCGCGGCGCCGTGATCGCGATCTACGGCGCGCTCTACACCCTCGCCGGCATCGTGGCGCCCGCGGTCATGGGCAGCGTGATCCAGCACGCAGGGAATCTGTTCGACGGCTACATGACCGGCTTCACCATCAACGCCGCGATCATGATCGCATCCGGACTGCTCGGCCTGCTGCTGCTCTGGCCCAACACCGAACGCGCCAGGCTGCGCGACGCGGTCGCGCCCTCAAGCGAACTGAAGAGCGCGGTATCGCCGACGTAGCTTCGGTGCAATTGCGCTAACACTGCATCCGCGTACTCGAAGCGCCTCTCCCCTTGTGGGAGAGGCCGGATTTCGCGCGCAAGCGGGAAATCCGGGTGAGGGGTCTGCCTCCGCAAGCTCAAGTCCCTCGATAGACCGCACCCCTCACCCGCATCGCATTCCGCTTCGCTGCATGCGATACGGCCTCTCCCACAAGGGGAGAGGCGGGAGCGTGGGTCCTGACCGGCTACATGGGTAACAGAATAGACCGGCGACATGGGTAACAGGTCAACTGGTCGGCAAGGAGGACC
>NZ_JBEGDB010000012.1:0-66272 GCF_043638955.1 Bradyrhizobium sp. 31Argb
GAGCCGCCCCTCATTCGGGTGAGACGCGCGGAGTTAAATCACTGATTTGCCCGACGGCGAAAGCGGAATGTTTTTTGTGTGAGGGCTGGACAGACTTTCGGTGATTTGCCCGTCGGGCAGTTTTTGCATAGCTCGCGCCACAGCACACGCTGTCATTCCGGGGCATCGCGAAGCGATGAGCCCGGAATCCATCGGGCCACATACCAGGCGGAGGAATGGATTCCAGGCTCGCGCTGCGCGCGCCCCGGAATGACGGAGAGAGCGGGTTGCGATCTCACCCCACCTGCATCGCGCGCGCGGCCGCGGTGTGGCGGCGGATCAGGTCGGCGACATCCAGCCCGGGAATCGCACCGTCGATCACGGCCCAGTTGCCACCGACCATCACGCGGTCGGCGCGGTGCGCGCCGCACAGCACCAGCGCGGCGAGCGGGTCGCCATGGCCGGAGAAGCGCAACTCGTCGAGCTTGAACAAAGCGAGATCGGCGGCCTTGCCGACGGCGATCTCGCCGAGCTCGGGACGGCCGACGCAGGCGGCGGAGCCTTTGGTTGCCCAGCGCAGCGCATCCTTGTGGCTGACGCGGCCAACGCCGTAGCGCGCCCGCTGCACCAGGAAGGCGGCGCGCACCTCCTGCATCAGATTGGAGCCGTCGTTGGAGGCTGAGCCGTCGACGCCAAGGCCGATGCCGACGCCGGCTTCCTCCATCTCGCAGACCGGGCAGCAGCCCGAGGCCAGCACCTGGTTGCTGCAGGCGCAGTGGCTGATGCTGGTCCCGGCCTTGCCGAGCCGCGCCATTTCATCGGCGTTGAAATGGATGCCGTGCGCGAGCCAGGTGCGCCCATTGAGCCAGCCGCATCGCTCGAGATAATCCAGCGGCCGGCAGCGGTATATCTCCTCGCAGAACCTGTTCTCGTCCTCGGTCTCGGCGAGATGAGTGTGCAGGCGAACATCGAGCTTGTCGGCAAGCTCGGCGGTCTTCTGCATCAGCGAGGTCGTCACCGAGAACGGCGAGCATGGCGCCAGCGCGATCTGCACCATCGCCTGCTCGCCGCGTGCGTGATGCTTTGCGACGACGCGCGCGCTGTCGGCCAGAATGGTGTCCTCATCCTGCACGACGCTATCGGGCGGCAGGCCGCCGTCGCGCACCGACAGATTCATCGAGCCGCGCGTGAGCAGCACCCGCAAGCCGAGGCGCTTTGCAACGGCCACCTCGATATCGACGGCGTCCTCGAGCCCGGCGGGAAACACATAGTGGTGATCGGTCGTCGTGGTGCAGCCCGACAGCAGCAGTTCCGACATTGCAACGGTGACACCGAGCTGGAGCGATTCCGGCGTCAGCCGCGCCCATACCGGATAAAGCGCCTTGAGCCAGGGGAACAGCTCGCGATCGAGTGCAGCCGGGAGCGCCCGCGTGAGTGTCTGGTAGAAGTGGTGATGGGTGTTGATCAATCCCGGCAGTACAACGTGTTCGGCTGCGTCGAACACCGTTACCGACGTAGCCGTTGGCTCCTTGCCGCGGCCGACCAGTTCGACGATCTTGCCATCCTTCACCACGACGCCGCGTTCGGCGCCTTCGGCCAGAATGGAAAGCGGATCCTTGATCCAGATCGGGTGCGTTTGGTCCATGATTCCACCATCTATAGAGAAGCATCGGTGTTTGGTTCGATGCAAGGACCGTCCCAATTATGGCCAACAATTGGCGTCGGTCTTGCAAGGCTTCTTAAGTGAGCAAGACTCTTAAGCTAGGATGCATCCTGTTGAAAGCGTCGGCGTATCGATGGACCTGAACACGATCACGGAAGTCGCCCATCCGAAATCCCGGGCGCAACTGCCTGTTTGGAAAGCAGGCGATGCTTGGCTGGCGGGCGGCACCTGGCTGTTCTCGGAGCCGCAGGCGCATCTGAGGCGGCTGATCGATCTCTCCGATCTGAAATGGCCGGCGCTGACAATTGGCGACGACAACTTCACCATCGCCGCCACCTGCACGGTGGCCCAGCTTGACGGCTTTGCCTGCCCGCCGGACTGGATCGCCTCGCCGCTGATCAACCAATGCTGCCGCTCGTTCCTCGCCTCCTTCAAGATCTGGAAGACTGCGACCGTCGGCGGCAATATCTGCATGTCGCTGCCGGCGGGGCCGATGATCTCGCTGACGTCGGCACTCGACGGCCTCGCCACGATCTGGCAGACCGATGGCGGCGAGCGCAAGACTCGCATCATCGACTTCATCACCGGCAATCAGCAGAACCTGCTTCGGCCCGGCGACCTCCTGCGGCAGATCGACATTCCGCTCGCGGCGCTGCGGCGGCGTTCGGCGTTTCGCCAGATCTCGCTGACGCCGGTCGGCCGCTCGGCTGCGCTGTTGATCGGAAGCACCGACAGCGAGGGCAGCTTTGCGCTGACCGTGACCGCCTCGACGATACGGCCGATCAGGCTGGTCTTTGCCACTATCCCAGAGCAGGAGGAATTGCGCGAGACGATCCTGCGGCGCCTCCCGGACAATCTCTACCACACCGACATCCACGGCAAACCGGTCTGGCGCAAGCACATGACGGTGCGGCTCGCGGAAGAGATCCGCGCTGAACTCAAGGCGCAGCCATGACCTTCGACATCAACGGCAAGACATTCTCGGAAGCGCCGCGGGCCGGACAATGCCTGCGCACCTTCCTGCGCGACCTCGGGCATTTCGGCGTCAAGAAAGGCTGCGACGCCGGCGATTGCGGCGCCTGCACCGTGCTGCTCGATGGCGAACCGGTGCATAGCTGCCTGATCCCGGCGTTCCGCGCCGAAGGGCATGCCGTCACCACTATCGAGGGATTTGCACCTGACGGCGGCACCCATCCGCTGCAGCAGGCCTTCCTCGACGCACAGGGATTCCAGTGCGGGTTCTGCACGGCCGGCATGATCCTGACCTGCGCATCGCTCAACCAGGCGCAGCGGCAAGACCTTGGCGCTTCGCTGAAGGGCAATATCTGTCGCTGCACCGGCTATCGCTCGATCAAGGATGCGCTCGACGGCAAGTGCAACATCGAGGACGACGGCGCCGGGACCGCCTTCGGCCGCAGCCTGCCGGCGCCGGCCGGACCGCTCGTGGTGCGCGGAGCAGCGCGCTACACGTTCGACACCAAGGTGGAAGGTCTGCTGCACGTCAAGCTGCTGCGCTCGCCGCATCCGCACGCGAAGATCGTTTCGATCGACAAGAGTGCGGCGCTCGCGGTGCCCGGTGTGCATGCGGTGCTGACCCATGAGGATGCACCAAAACTTCTGTTCTCGACCGCGCGGCATGAGAAGGACTGGATGGACCCCGAGGATACCCGCGTGCTCGACGACGTCGTCCGCTTTATCGGCCAGAAAGTCGCCGCCGTCGTGGCGGAGACCGAGGCCGCGGCGGAAGAAGGCTGCCGCCGCCTCAAGGTCGACTACGAGCTGCTGCCCGCGGTGTTCGACCCGGCCGAGGCGATCGCGCCGGGGGCGCCGGTCCTTCATGGCGACAAAACGGTCGAACATCGCATCACCAACCCCACGCGCAACCTCGTCGCGGAGACGCATGGCGAATATGGCGACGTCGCGAAAGGACTGGCGGAGGCTGCCGTCACCTATGAAGGGACGTTTACGACCCAGCGCGTCCAGCATGCGGCGCTGGAGACCCATGGCGGGCTCGCCTGGATCGACACAGAGGGCATCCTCAATGTCCGCTCCAGCACGCAAGTGCCGTTCCTGACCCGACGCGGGCTGTCGCAGATCTTCGATCTACCATCCGATAAGATCAGGGTGTTCTGCGAACGTGTCGGCGGCGGATTCGGCGGCAAGCAGGAGATGTTCGTCGAGGACATTCTTGCGTTGGCCGCGCTCAAGACCGGACGCCCCGTCAAGCTCGAATTCACCCGCGAGGAGCAGTTCATCGGCACGTCGACGCGGCATCCGATGCGCGTCAAAGTGAGGGCCGGCGCCGACAAGAACGGCAAGCTGACCGCGCTGCAGCTCGACGTGCTCTCCAACACCGGCGCCTACGGCAACCACGCCGGCCCGGTGCTGTTCCATGCGGTGGCGGAGTCGGTCAGCGTCTACAACTGCCCGAACAAGAAGGTCGACGCCGTCGTCGCCTACACCAACACGCTGCCGGCCGGCGCCTTCCGCGGCTACGGTCTGCCGCAAGGCCTGTTCGCCGTGGAAGCCGCGATCGACGAACTGGCAAGACAGCTCGGCATCAATCCGTTCGACTTCCGCCGCCGCAATGTCGTGAAGCCCGGCGACCCCATGCTCTCGCCGCCGCCTTCGCAATATCACGACGTGCTCTATGGCTCCTACGGACTCGACCAGTGCCTCGACCTGGTCGAGCGCGCGATGGCCGAGGACACGTCGCGGCATGGATTGTCGCCTGAGTGGCTGCTCGGCGCCGGCATGGCGCTGACGATGATCGACACCGTTCCGCCGGCCGGGCATCTCTCCGATTCCAAAATCGCGCTGCGCGAGGATGGCGGTTTCGAGCTGACGGTCGGCACCGCCGAGTTCGGCAACGGCACCAGCACGGTGCATCGCCAGATCGCGGCGAGCGCGCTGGCGACGACGGTCGATCGCATCATCCTGAAGCAATCCGACACCGCGCATGGCGGCCACGATACCGGCGCCTATGGCAGCGCCGGCATCTTCGTTGCCGGGCGCGCGACGCAACATGCAGCGGAAAATCTCGCGGTCGCGATCAAGGCGTTTGCGGCCGAGATATGCGAAGTGGATGCCGACTTATGCCTGCTGGACAATGAAAACGTCGTCTGCGGCAAGCGGCGCCTGTCCTTTGCCGACCTTGCGAAAGCCGCGAAAGAGCGTGACAGCACTCTGGAGGCCAGCGGCAGCGCGCATGGTACCCCGCGCTCGGTCGCGTTCAACGTGCAGGGTTTTCGCGTCGCCGTAAACAGGGGCACCGGCGAAGTCAGGATCTTGAAGAGCGTGCAGGCGGCCGACGCCGGCCGCGTCGCCAACCCCATGCAATGCCGCGCGCAGGTCGAAGGCGGCGTCGCACAAGCGCTCGGTGCCGCACTCTACGAGGAGCTCGTGATCGACGATGGCGGACGGGTGATCAATCCGAGGTTCCGCGACTATCACCTGCCCTCTTATGCCGACGTGCCGCGGACGGACGTCTTCTTTGCTGAGACATCAGATGCGGTCGGGCCGATGGGCGCGAAGTCGATGAGCGAGAGTCCATACAACCCCGTCGCCGCCGCACTCGGCAATGCAATCGCTAACGCCACCGGCATCCGCTTCACCAGCGTGCCGTTCAAGCCCGACCGCCTGTTCCCGGCGCTGCATGAGAAGTATGGGTAGTCGCGAATGTCGCACCGTTGCTCTCCGCCGTCATTGCGAGGAGCGAAGCGACGAAGCAATCCATATCTCCGCGAGTGGAGAGATGGATTGCTTCGCTTCGCTCGCAATGACGGAGTGTGTAGGGTGGTGCCCACCTTCACGAGCGGAATGCGTGATAGTGGGCACGCTTCCGCCGTCGCCCGTGGACAGGTCACAGCGAGTGGGTCGCTTTGCCCACCCTACGCCCCCGTCTGTCATTCCGGGGCGCGCGGAGCGCGAACCCGGAATCTCGAGGTTCTCCGATGTGCAATCGCACATCGTAGTTCGATGCTTCGCATCGCCCCGGAACGACATCGTCAGCCCCGCCCCACCGTGCACTCGATCTGGCCGTGCGGCTCGTCAGTCGGCAGGAACACCTGGTTGTTGTTGTCGAGCCCGAAGGCGGAGAGATTCATCGGGATGAAATGCATGTTCGGGCAGGCCATGCTGATCTCGGACATCTCGGGCACCGCCGCGAGCGCCGCCTCGCCCATGCGGTAGAGGCTGTCCTGCACGCTCCAGCTATAGGTGGTCGAGAACACCTCGAGCAGCACATCGAGGATCTTCGCATTCGTCGCCGGATAGCTCGCTGGCTTGCCCGACCATTTCCACGACGCCACCATGCTGGTCGCGCAGATGCGGTCATGCGTCTCAGAAAGCGTGGTGTAGCGGTCCTTGAGGTAATTCTCCCAGCCGGATTGAGTCGACTTCATGAAGGCGAAGCCGTCGATACCCGAGGCGAGCGTCATCGGTCTGCCACGCGTCGCCGTAAGTTCGACGGTCGGCTTGCCGTTGCCGTCGAGCACGAAGCTGTGCGGATGCGGCTTGCCGCCGAAGCTCAGCCTGTTCCACTTGGTCTCGTGCGAGGTGATTGATACCGATGACACCTGCGGATAGGTGTCGAAATATTTCTGCGCCAATACCTGGCAGAATTCTTCCGGGGAGAGCCCGGTATTCTCGCGGGCGACGACGTTGACGACATTCTTGATGGTGTCGGTCGACACCGTGTTGGAATTGTCCGCATCGGTATAGGTGCGGGCGAAATCACCTTCGAGCATCGCCTTGATGTTGAGCTGGCTGACCTCATGCCTGTCGCCATCGCGATGAATGCGCATCACGCGGACGCGGCCCTTGCCGTAGCGGTTCTTGATCAGCGGCACGTGAAAGCCTCCCGTTGAGCCGGTAAATTCAAACGGGCATTGCGCCCGATCTACACATAATGAGCAACGTTTATGCCACCGGGCAAGCTTCGGGCACGGCAACGTGAGTTGGTGTGACCTGCCACCGCTGCCACAATCTTCGCCATCCTTGCCGCGGCCTTCATCAGCGGCATCGGGTATACGTCGTCCCGCACATACTGGCCTCATCCTGAGGAGACCGCGCAGCGGTCGTCTCGAAGGATGGCCGCGGGCGAGATACGGGCCTCATGGTTCGAGACGCGCCTGACGGCGCTCCTCACCATGAGGGGCCGGCAGTCGTAGGGTGGGCAAAGCGCAGCGTGCCCACCTTTCTTGCACCGCCCGTGGATGGTGGGCACGCGGAGCCTGTCATCGGGCGCGCGTTCGCGCGACCCGTTGGCTTTGCCCACCCTACAACTTAACTGCCGCGATACGTGGTGTAGCTCCAGGGCGTCACGAGCAATGGCACGTGGAGATGGCCTTCGGGCTCGCTCACCGCAAAACGCAGGGGGATGCGGTCGAGGAAGGGCGGATCGGAGAGCGGCACCTGGCGGCTCGCAAAATACTCGCCGACGCTGAACAGCAGCTCGTACTTTCCTGATGGCACCGGGCGGCCGCCGATCAATGGCTGATCCGTACGGCCGTCGGCGTTGGTCACGGCGCGCGTCACGACGCGGCTTAAGCCGAGATCGGACAATTCGATCAATTCGACAGCGATGCCGGCGGCCGGCTTGCCACTATGCGTGTCCAGCACATGCGTCGAGAGACGGCCGTGCACGGGAAGTCTGTCCTCCGCCGTCACGAGCTGATCGAGCCGCAGCGCGGCGATGCGGCAGATCTCCTCGACCGATCGCTGTATCTCGGCCGGCACATCGTTCGGCAATCGCCGCTCGAAGTCGCGCAGGATCGAATCCCTGGTGTGGCGGCGCACGCAGACGATATAGGGGAAGCCGAATTTCGAGCGATAGGCGTTGTTGACGCGCTCGAACGCATCATATTCGGCATCCGACAATCGGTCGAGGCCGGCGCTGTTCTGTTCGGCATCGGATTCCGCGGTGAGGCCCGCGGCGCGCTGGGTCTTGTCGGCGAGATCGGGATGCAACTTGATGAGCGCGAGCCGCAGTTCAGCCGGTGCGCGTTCGACCGCGGCCTTCATCGCCGCGAACAGCGCGTTGACGCCGGCGAACGGCCGCTGCAACGCCACCTGCTCGGCGATCCACGGGGAATGCTCGAAGATGTTGCCAAGCGCCGTGACGAATTCGTCGCGGCCAAGACTGTTGAGATCGGCTGTTGTGATCGACATCCTATCCGATGCTGAAGGCCTGTTCGGCGAGCTGCTTGTGGTTGGCGTGCCAATGCTCGGCGATCTGCAGCCGCGTCGGCACCCAGACGCGGTCGTGCTTCGTGACGTAGTCGAGGAAGCGCATCAGCGCCGCGGCGCGGCCGGGACGACCGACCAAGCGGCAATGCAGTCCGACCGACATCATCTTCGGCGAGGTTTCGCCCTCGGCATAGAGCACATCGAAACTGTCCTTCAGATAGCTGAAGAACTGATCGCCGCCGCCAAAGCCCTGCGGGTTGACGAAGCGCATGTCGTTGGCGTCGAGCGTGTACGGGATCACCAGATGCGGCTCAACGCCCGCCGCCTTGATCCAGTACGGGAGATCGTCGGCATAGGCGTCGCAGAGATAGGAGAGGCCGCCCGTTTCCATCAGAAGCCGGAGCGTATTGATCGAGGATCGCCCGGTGTACCAGCCGAGCGGCCGCGCGCCGGTCGCCTCGGTGTGCACGCGGATCGCTTCCGCGATCTCGGCGCGCTCCTCGTTCTCCGACATGTGCTTGTGTTCGACCCACTTGAGGCTGTGGCTTGCGATGTCCCAGCCCGCTTCTTTCATCGTGGCGACGATCTCAGGGTTGCGCTTCAGCGCCGTCGCGACGCCGAACACGGTGGTCGGCAATCTCCGCTCGCCGAACATCCGCCACAGCCGCCAGAAGCCGGCGCGCGAGCCGTATTCGAACATCGATTCGATATTGGCATGGCGCTCGCCCGGCCACGGCTGTGCGCCGAGCACATCAGACAGGAACGCCTCCGAGGCACTGTCGCCATGCAGGATGTTGTTCTCGCCGCCCTCCTCGAAATTCACCACGAACTGCACGGCGATGCGGGCATTGCCCGGCCATTTCGGATCGGGCGGGTTGCGGCCATAGCCGCGGAGATCGCGCGGATATGCTGCGTCAGCCACTACACTTCCTCGAAACGAATCTTCTGCGCGCCCTTCCAGAGCACGGTCTTGCCGAAGGTGACGAGGTTCTCGAGCCCCGACGTCAGCGTGACGAAGTGGTTGCCGGCAAGCTGGCCCATCTTGCTTGCGAAATGCACGCCGCCATAGGCGAGCAGGATTTCGGTCTCGCTGATGCCGCCGGGATAGAGGATGATCTGGCCGGGCGCCGGATAGCTGGTGTGGTTCTCGTAGGAGACGCCGAAGTCGAGATCGCCGAGCGGCATCCAGACCCCCTCGCCGCTCCAGCGGACATGGATCGCCTGGCTCTCGAACGGCATCGCCTTGCGAAACGCCGCAACCGTCTTCGGCGCCAGCGCCTCCTCAAAGCGCGCGTCGAATTTGAAGTCGCCGGCATGGACAATCAGTTTGCTCATCGATCTCTTCTCTTGGATCTCTGCTGTTGTGTAGCTGGGAACCGCCTCTCGCTACCGCATTGCAGCGCGGCATCGGAAGCAAGGACCATTCCAGAGGCAGCGTTGGCCTAGTTTCTCCGATCGTACGACCAGCCGAACAGGCCGCTGCGCTGCGTCTCAGGCTCGGGCGGCGGCGCCTCCTTGGCCTCGGCCTGCGGCGGCGGTGCAGGCGGCGCCGGCAGGTTCTCGCATTTCAAGGAGTAGACCAGTTCGCCTTTCGCAGTGCGGCCGATCGGAGCGCAATCGTCCGCCCGCGCGACCGCGCCTTTTGTCGCACCTTTGGTCTCCTTTGGCACCAGTTGGGTCTGCGCCACGGCCAGCGAGGAGACTGGCGCGGCGACCAACAGCAACACTGGTAAAAACTTCTTCATCGGCCTCACTCGTTGGGAATCCTTTGCCTTATTGAACCGGACCGGCACCGGTCACTCCATGATAGCGCGAACCGCCTGTAATACCTGCTGAATATTTAGCCGTGACCAAGAAATTTGCTCGCCGCTTCGTGATGGGCACAACCGTACTAACCGTCAGCGCACATCGCTATCTCCCTCTTTAGCGCTGAGGTGCGAGCCGCACAGGCCTCGCAGACGAAGCGTAATAAAGCCGGGAGAACCACATGAAGACATTCCTCACCATCCTTGGGTCAGTTTTGATTATTGCGTCATCCGTCCAGTTCGCTGCGGCAGCGCAGCAGCGGCATCACTGCAAGAAGTCGGACCGAGTGGTGGTGCGCCAGCAGCCGCCGCCCTTCAATTCCTATGCAGCCTGGCCTGCTCCGTCCCCTGAGATGTACGACTACCCGCCGAGCGTCTTCACTGGTGGCTGGTCGGCACCCGCCGGCCGCTGAGCCGATCGAGGCTGAACGCAACAAAGGCCGGCCGCGGACATCGCGGTCGGCCTTTTCGTGTAACATGACCTCGCAACCTTCAGACGGGAGAGAATGATGACGACAGCGACATTGCGCGGCCATGTGGCGCTCGTGACCGGAGGTTCGCGCGGCATCGGCGCGGCGATCGTGCGCGCGCTGGCGGAGCAAGGCGCGGCTGTGGCGATCAATTATCGCGAGCGTGCGGGCGATGCGGATGCGCTGGCGAAGGAGATCTCGACCGCGGGCGGAAAGGCGATTGCGATCGGCGCGGACGTTTCGCAAGGCGCGGCGGTCGCGCAGCTCGTGCAGCGCGCTACCGCCGAACTCGGCCCGATCGACATCCTCGTCAACAATGCCGGCATCGCAATCGTCAGCGGCGTCGACGATCTCACCGAGGCCGATTTCGATTCCACCATCGCGGTGAACCTGAAATCGGTGTTCCTGTGCACGCAGGCGGTGCTGCCGGGAATGCGCGCGAAGCAATGGGGCCGCATCGTCAACATCTCCTCGGGTGCCGCGCGCGGCGCCGGCGCGATCGGTCCGCACTACAATGCATCGAAGGCCGGCGTCGAGGGATTGACGCGGGGCTATGCGGCACGCCTCGTCAAGGAAGGCATCACCGTCAACGCGGTCGCGCCTTCGCTGATCGAGACCGACATGATGAAGGGCCAGCCTAACCTGGTCGGCCGGATTCCGCTCGGTCGCTTCGGCACGGCAGACGAAGTCGCGCAGGCCGTCATGCTGCTGATCGGCAACGCCTACATGACCGGCCAGACCGTCGCGATGAGCGGCGGCATGGCGTTCAACTAGCGCGCCACAATCTGTAGGGTGGGCAAAGCGAAGCGTGCCCACCACCCCGAGCGGAGTGCTAGATGGTGGGCACGTCGCTGCGCTCCTTTGCCCACCCTACGCGGCTGCAGCGCTGCGAATTCGGTAGCTCAGCGATCGGCTCGCGCCGGGCGCGATCTGCATCAGGCCGGGCTTGCCTGTGAACTCGCCGTCAAAATCCACCGGGCTGGCAAAGCCGTGCCACGGCTCGATGCACAGGAACGGCGCGCCGCCGGGCTTTGACCAGATGCCGAGTTCGCGAAAGCCGTCCCACGAAATTTCGATCGACGGCCCGCGATCGGCGGCATAGCGCACCGAAGTGCTGGCGAGATGATCGAGGATCACAGCGTCATCGTCGAACAGCCGCTCCGACAATGCGAGTACCTTCCCTTTGACAGGAGATGGCTGCGCGTCCGGCCGCATCAGGCCGCCATCGAGCCGGCGGACCGGCGCGGGCTCATCATTCGAGAAGGTCAGCGTGTAGGCTTCTTTCGCAAGGCCCGGAAGCAGCGGCCAGTTGAAGGCGGGGTGTCCTCCGAGCGAGGCCGGCAGCGTCTCATTGCCGGGGGTGGCGATCTCGAACGTCACCTCCAGATCGGCGCCCCGTGCTGCATAGGTCACCTCCAGGCGGAAGGCGAAGGGATAGCGGGCGCGAGTCGCGTCGTTGTCCGCCAGCGCCAGCTTGCAGGACGCGGCCTCACGCGAGACCCATTCAAACCGCTGATCGCGCGCGAAGCCGTGTTGCGTCATCGGGTAGGTCTTTCCCTTGTGGCGCAGCTCATCGTTCTTCAGCCGACCGACGATCGGAAACAACAGCGGCGCATGCCGCGGCCATTCCGGCCCGGCCTGCCACAACAGCTCGAGCCCGTCTGCATTCTTCAACGAACAGAGCTCGGCGCCGGCGGCCTTGATCGTCGCGGTGATACCGTCGCTGCGGATGATGTGGGTGTCTGTGCTCACGTCTGACCTCGCGGGGATAGCGCGCCAATCTCTGTATATTTTTTAAGCTGACGATGTCGAGACTTTCATCTTGCCGCGGCAATCGCGGGTATGTGAGCCTCCCGACCACCGAACTTGGAAAGCCGCTGTTCCCGGCGAATTGCGGCTGTTCCGATACGAGAAAGACGGGTCATGTTCAAACGGCTGTTGTTTGCCTTCCTCCTTACCACCGCAAGCGTCGGTACCGCGATGGCGCAGGAATCGCCAAGGATGGGAGGCGTGATCAACACCGTGATCCAGCCGGAACCGCCCGGCCTGATGCTAGCGATGATCCAGAACGGCCCGACCCAGATGGTATCAGGCAATATCTTCGAGGGATTGTTGCGCTACAGCCCGAAACTGGAGCCGCTGCCCAGCCTCGCGGAAAGCTGGACGGTCAGCGCGGACGCCAAGGTCTACACCTTCAAGCTCAAGCCTGATGTGACCTGGCACGACGGCAAGCCGTTCACCTCGGCCGACGTGCTGTTCTCGATCGACATGCTGAAACAGACCCATGCGCGCGCCCGCAACAATTTGTTGCAGGTCGAGAAGGTCGAGGCGCCCGACGACCTCACCGTGGTGTTCACGCTCAAGGAACCGTTCGGTCCGTTCCTCGGCATTTTCGAGGTCGGCTCGATGCCGATGATCCCGAAGCATCTCTATGCGGGCACCGACTTCAAGACCAACCCCTATAACAATGCGCCTATTGGCACCGGTCCCTTCATGTTCAAGGAGTGGAAGAAGGGCTCCTACATCCGTCTGGTGAAGAATCCGAACTATCACGAGAAGGGCAAGCCTTATCTCGATGAGATCTATTGGCAAATCATTCCCGACGCCGCGGCGCGTTCGGTCGCCTACGAGACCGGAAAGATCGACGTGCTGCCCGGCGGCTCCGTGGAGAATTTCGACGTGCCGCGCCTGTCGAAGCTCAAGGACACCTGCGTGACCGGCGCCGGCTGGGAGTTCTTCAGCCCGCTGGCGTGGCTGTGGCTCAACAACCGCCAGGGCCCGACCGCGAACAAGAAGGTGCGTCAGGCGATCATGTACGCGATCGACCGCAACTTCGCCAAGGACGTGATCTGGAACGGGCTCGGCAAGGTCGCGACCGGCCCGTCGTCCTCGGCCATCAAGTTCTATACCGACGACGTGCCGAAATACGACTTCAACCCGGCCAAGGCCAAGGCGCTGTTGAAGGAGGCCGGCTACAATGGCGAGAAAGTCCGCCTGCTGCCGCTCGCCTATGGCGAGACCTGGCAACGCTGGGGCGAAGCCGTGAAGCAGAACCTGGTCGACGTCGGCATGAACATCGAGATGATCGCGACCGACGTACCCGGCGGCAACCAGAAGATCAGCGATTGGGACTACGACATCGCGTTCACCTATCTCTATCAGTACGGCGATCCGGCGCTCGGCGTCGGCCGCAACTACGTCTCCAGCGCCATCGCCAAGGGCCAGATGTTCAACAATGTCGAGGGATATTCCAACCCCGAGATCGACAGACTGTTCGCTGAAGGCGCGATCGCAACGCCCGACTCCAAGCGCAAGGAGATTTACGAGAAGGCGCAGAAGATCCTGGTCGAGGACGTGCCGGTTGCCTGGATGCTGGAATTGCAGTTTCCGACCATCACCCGTTGCAAGGTGAAAAACCTCATCACGACAGCGATCGGCGTCAATGACGGCTTTCGCGACGCCTGGATCGAGAAGTGAGCGTGAGCGTTAGAGCATGAACCGGAAACACGGAGACCGGCTTTCCCTCGTGCCGAATACTGGCGTCCGGTCGTGATAGATCGAACGCCAGCAGCCCCTCACTCCAAATAACCGCCTCTCTCGCTCCGTCTATAAACAGCGCTCAACGCGCACGGCCACCGCCCCGCCCTCAACAACCCTTGCCTCACCCCAAGATGCTGTCATCCCAGCCTGAGGTGAGGGCAAGACGAAGATGGACGACGAGAGATCAGACGCTATTGATTCACGATGTTCCCGGTTGCGTTGAAGTCCTTCTTCTTGTCGTACCCGGAGTCGCGTAGATTTCGGAAATACATGTCGCGGTCTTGGCTGCTCATACCGCCCTGCCAGCCGACCGGAGGCGGACCCGCAAATGCGTTCGAGTACATCGGACGGGCACCGTAAGCGCCTGAATAGTAGGGGCCACCGCCATAGTAGCCTGTCCCTGTGTAGTAAGGGCTGCCTCCCCATCCCCAGGAGGGTGAGGTGGCACCGACCGCCGCAGCCGTTCCGACTGCCGCAGCCGTTCCGACCGCCGCGGCGCCTGCCATACCGGCACCGTATGCGGCCCGCCGTGTTTGCCGACGCGCAACACCCGCAGCGCTCACGGGCGTCAACGGGCGACCGACCCGTGCCTGGGCGCTCTCGACCGACAGCGTCACGCCGCGCTGTTCAGACCAGTTGAATGAAAGCAGCGCCGCACAGGCGAAGGTCGAGATCGCAATGGCAACTTTTGTCACAGTGGTCTGCGTCATATTGCTTCCTCCATTTTTTCTGCCCCATTTTTGCGACGTCTTTTGGTGTTGGCACGCATTGCGCGGGTCAGAGAGATTGCCCGCACAGAGTTGAAGCAATGAAGGTTCAACCGGAAAAGGTTGTACTCGACGGGATGAACCGGCACATCGGCGTAAATCTCTGCATGTTGGTACGGCAACAGCAGACGACTTGCAGGACCGCCATCATATACTCCTGCGCTTCAGAAATCCGGCGAAAAAATTGACAGTGAGACTGTCATACTTCGAGCCTCGTTGAAGGTTGAATGTAGTTGTTCGGATGCGCCAGTAACATCTGCTCCGGCTTCTGGATCACCTCCGTCCGCGGCTGGTAAGCGGGCGCAATATCCGACACCGCTTCGAAGAAGGCATAATTCTGCCAGCTGCGCATGCGCAAAAGAATCTTCCGCAACAACAATAGCTCAACGCAGCGCGCCGATTTTGTCGGCGTGCAAAACCGCAACGCTCATTGGAGTCAAGGGACGACCGACTCGCGCCTGGGCACTCTCGATCGACAGCGAGACGCCGCGTTGCTCAGACCAGCCGAAGCAGAGCAGCACCGCGCACGCGAAGGTCGAGGTTGCTCGCACGAATGTGATTAGATGCGAGGCTGGCTAACGCACCGCGCGACAGTCTTCGCAGGTGCGACGCATTGCTGCTTGATCTGGCGCAATGCCTATTTGACAGCCTGCCTCCAGAAACCGTTTGATCGAGGCAGGGAACCGTCGGGCGAAGTCTGTAGATCCGAATCCGGGACGTGAGCCACATATGAAGCGATCGAAAAGGTCCGCGAAGGCGCGTATATCCCGCCCCAAGCGGGCCCGCGCGCAGTTGAGCGGCGAAATGCCCTGCGCGACCGTGTTTCGTCTGGTGGGTTCCGCCTGCCTCCAAGATATCAAGGCTCACCATCGCGGCGCCCGCAATGGCGATACCGTTGCAGTGCATCAGACGCGCGTGGCGCTGACCCGTTTTCGCGCGGCCATCGCTTTCTTCGGACCCATGGTGGAGGATCCCGAATGGACGCGCCTGAAGTCCGAGCTGAAATGGCTCAACGGATATCTTGGCGCCACGCGCGACCTTGATGTCGCGATCGGGAACGCTCCGCGCGAACGGCTGTTTAGGACAGCCCGGGCCGAGAGTCAGCGCCAGTTGAGACGGGCGCTGACGTCGGACCGCTATCGCCGGTGGTTCAAGGATATCGTCGATTGGGTCAACCATGGTCCCTGGTCTCATATGAGCGACCACCGCCTGGTGCGGCTCCGGGCATCGCCGGCCTGCGAGTACCACGCGCGCCGGCTCACCGGCTGGCATGAAAAGCTCGTCAAGAGGAGCCGCGGCCTGCAGGGAATGGGCGGGCGCAAGCAGCACCGGGTCCGCCTGGCCAGCAAACGGCTGCGCTACGCGATCGAGTTCTCCGAAGACGTGCTGCCGAAGGACGATTTTGCGCGGTGGCGCGCGATCGTGAAGCAGCTACGCAAGGCACAGCAGATTCTCGGCGAACTGCACGACGCCGAGGCTGCGCGGGCGCTCGCGGCAGAGCTGCAACAACGCATCAAGACGAGCCGCGCGGGCCGCCAGCGGAAACCGCTCGAGCTGCTGGACAAGAAGGAAAAAGAGCGGCTGCTCCGGCGCGCTGCGGTCGCATACCGCAGGATTGCAGCCTAGGACAGTTTCGGTTCTGATTGGATCAGAACCGAAACTCCAGATTCTTATTTTGACGCGTTTTCTTCACGCGAACCGGTGTCCACTTCGCTCGAAAACGCTCTAGCTATTGCGGTCAACCCCGTATTTGTCCGGGCAGGTTTGTTGATCGAGCGCATTTTCTTGCACCGCACGATTCGGCTAGTTTCCATTCAAGAAACTCGCATTTCTCCTGGTTGACAGCATGCCCGACGGTTCTTCGACGGCCCATCTCTATCGCCCGAAACTCATGACCACGCTGGGCGAAGGCTACAGTCCCGACAAGTTCCGCCAGGATGCCGTTGCCGGTCTCACCGTGGCCGTGGTTGCGCTGCCGCTCTCGATGGCGATCGCGGTGGCCTCCGGCGTGACGCCGGAACGGGGGCTTTTCACCGCCATCGTCGGCGGTTTCCTGGTCTCGGCGCTCGGCGGAAGCCGGTTTCAAATCGGCGGACCGGCAGGCGCCTTCATCGTGCTGGTGGCGGCGACCGTCGCCCAGCTCGGCGTGAACGGCCTGCTGCTGACCGTGCTGGTGTCCGGCGTCATGCTGACCCTTGTCGGCGCGACGGGTCTCGGCTCGCTGATCCGTCACATGCCGCATCCCGTGACCGTCGGCTTTACCTGCGGAATCGCCGTGACCATCTTTGCGAGCCAGATCACGGACCTGTTCGGCCTGACGCTTGCCGGTCCCGAGCCTGGGCCCCTGCTCGCCAAGCTGATCGTGCTTGGCCGGGCGCTTCCGACCCTGAACTGGGCCGCACTCGGCATTGGCGCAGGCACGGCCGCGATAATCTTCGTGCTCCGGCAATGGCGGCCGACCTGGCCGGGAATGCTGATCGCCATTGCGATCGCCTCGGTCTTGGCGCTGGTGCTGCAACTGCCGGTCGAGACCATCGGCACCCGTTTCGGTGAAATCCCCCACAGCCTGCCAGCGCCGCAGGTGCCGGAGTTCTCATACGACCTCCTGCTGAAGGTCTTGCCTGCGGCGCTCTCGTTCACGCTGCTCGGCGGCGTCGAGAGCCTGCTGTCGGCCAAAGTCGCCGACAGCATGACCGGCCGCAAGCACCGTTCCAACATGGAGCTGGTCGCACAGGGCATTGCCAACATCGCCTCCGCCTTGTTCGGCGGCATCAGCGTCACCGGCACCATCGCGCGCACGGCGACCAATATCCGCGCCGGCGGCCGCAGCCCGCTCTCCGGCATGCTGCATTCCGTCTATCTCCTGCTGTTCATGCTCGTTGCCGCCCCCTTGGCGCGCTACATCCCGCTCGCGGCTCTCGCCGGTGTCCTGGTCGTGGTCTGCTGGTACATGGCAGAGAAGGAGGAGTTCGTCCGGCTGGTGAAGGACTGGCGGAGCGGCGTGGTGCTGGTGCCGACCTTCGCCCTGACGATCTTCAAGGATCTCACCTTCGGCATCGTCACAGGATGCATCCTCGCGGTGCTGTTCGCCAAGCTCGGCAATCCGCAGAAGCCGGAGGACGCCTAGGGCTGCGATTTTTGATTGGCCGTCATTGCGAGCGAAGCGAAGCAATCCATCTCTCCGCCGGCTGCGGCATGGATTGCTTCGTCGCTTCGCTCCTCGCAATGACGGCCAATGAGAACCGAAGCTTTAGATTCTCGTCTTGACGTGTTTTCTTAACGCGACCCGGTATCCACTTCGCTCGAAAGCGCTTTATGCAGGCCAAGCGACTTGAAGGGTGGGCAAAGCCAACGGGTCGCGCGAACGCGCGCCCGATGACAGGCTCCGCGTGCCCACCATTCACGATCAGAGCAAGAAAAGGTGGGCACGCTTCGCTTTGCCCACCTTACAGACTGGAGCTTTCCCAAAAAGGTGATCGCCAGAGCTTCGCATTGACGGGAGGCCCGCCTATATCAGCCCCTGCTTGTACTATGCCTGTCATTCAAAGCCGGGGAATCCAGCATGGCTAGCCCATCCATTCTCGAACCGACGGCCGCGCAAGGCAGCGTGCTGATCGCGGGCGTCGGCGCGACCCAGGGGGTGGGTGCGGCGATCGCTCGCCGGTTCGCCGCAGGCGGATACCCGGTCGCAATCGCGGGCCGCAATGCCGAGAAGCTGGCGGCGACCGCCGGGGAACTCGCGGCCGCCGGCGCCAAGGTCGCCCATGTCGTCGGTGATGTCTCCAAGCCCGCCGATGTCGCGCGCTTCGTCGCGGCGGCGCAAAAGCTCGCGCCGCTTGCGATGGCGGTGCACAATGCCGGCTCGAACCGGTGGGCGCCCTTCCTGAAGGTGAGCGAGGAACAGTTCGAGTCACATTGGCGCGAGCATGCGCTCGGCGGTTTTCACCTGGCGCAGGCGGCAATCCCAGCGCTGCTGTCGCGTGGCGGCGGCACGCTGGTGTTCACGGGAGCGAGCGGCTCGCTGCGCGGCAAGGCCCATTTCGCGCCCTTTGCCGCCGCCAAGGCCGCGCTACGCGCGATGGCGCAGAGCATTGCGCGGGAATTCGGACCTCAGGGCATCCATGTCGGCCATGTCGTGATCGATGGCGGCATCGAGGGCGATCGGCTCCTGACTTTTCTCCCACAATTGAAAGAGGAGCGCGGTCCGGACGGCCTGCTCAACATCGCCGCCATCGCCGAGGCCTATTGGGTGCTGCACCATCAGCACCGCAGCGCCTGGACCCACGAGCTTGACCTCCGTCCCTGGGCGGAGTCGTTTTAGCAAATTGTAGGGCGGGCAAAGCGCCGTAGTTCGGGTGAAGCGCCAGCGTAACCCGGGGCCGGCCGACAACGCATGCACACGCCCCGGGTTACGCTGGCGCTTCACCCGGGCTACGCGCACAAAACCTTTACGTCATGCTGCCCGGCATGAAGCAGCGGATCGTGATTCCCGTGGTGCCCTTCATCGGCCAGACCATGGTCCGGCCGGCGCGGTTCGGCTCGGTGATCACGGCTTCATCGGGCACCATGATCCATTGTCCCTCCAGACGGACCCGGTAGTGCCCGTCCTTCGATTCCCAATCCGGATCGGCCACCGCGACGCCGTCGGCATCCGAGCAGCAAGGCCCGAGCCTGCTCTTCAGGCTGTCGAACCAGGGTTTGAGTGGCGAATTGGAATAGCGTCCATCGTCGCGGGCCATCAGGGTTCCCGTTGGGACGACGAGGAGAATTGTCAGGACCGAAGTCCAAACCAAATTTGTGCGAGCCATGTCCGTGCCGTGACGCCAGACCCCAACTCTGACAAACCGGGAACCCCGGATGAAGTTCCATGCATGGACCCGATTGGGACACGCCGTCCACAGGATCGGATAGAGCTGGATGATTATTCTTCGAAACGTCATCCCGCTCCATCTTTTTGTTCGAGCATGATCTTTTTCGGAAAACCGGTACCCACTTTTCCGGATCATGCTCTGGTCAGCGCCGGACCGCACACCCTTCGAGGAACAGGGTCGCGCAGGCCTCAGCGCGGCGCTCGAGTTCGACACGATCGGGCGGCGCCTGACGGCCGAACAATACGGCACGCTGCGGCGCGAAGACGATCATGCCAAGCAGCATGCCGGCCGCCGTTTCCGGATCAATCTCCCGAAGCGCGATCAGGCCGCGCTCGTGTTGCGTCCGCAACCAATTTGCCAGCGTGGTCACCGTTCGCCGCATCGCACTCTTGTAGAAGGTCTCCGCGATATCGGGGAATTTATCGCTGTCGGCGAGGACCAGGCGCTGCAGCGCAATCACCTCGCCATCCAGGATAAGTTCGGCGCAGGCAAGACAAGCCTCGCGTAGCGCACCTCTGATGTTGCTGCCGTCGCAGGCGCGGAGCCGTACGCCCGAAATGAACCGGTCCATCCGGTCCGCGACCATCCCCTCGAACAGGGCCTCTTTGCCGGAAACCAGCCGGTAGAGCGTCTTCGTCGAGACGCCGGCGCGGCGCGCCACGTCATCCATGCTGGTCGCCGCGAAGCCGCTGGCGGCAAATTCGCGCCGCGCGGCCTCGTAGATCACCGTCCGCGTCTCATCATCGGAGCGCAGCGGCGGCCTGCCCCGGCTGCGGCGCTCGGGTGCCGCACCGCCTTTGTCCGCTCTGCCCTGCTTTGTCGTGACCGTCATGCCACTGAGCCATGCTTTAATATGACGCCTGTCATTCCATTGACAGACACAATATGGCGCCTATTTTGGAAAACATCAAGTTTCCTAATTAGCCCGCGCCATCCGATGGAAATTATCCAGTCCTGGCAACGGGATAGAAATTCAGGAGGGCCGTCATGAACCAGCATTCCGCGTCCTTGGAGATCGAGCGCCCGCTATCCGCCGCCGAAGTGCAGCGGTTCGCGCCGGCGCCGGAGCCGGTGGTCCCCGCCCCCGTTGCCTCGGCATCGATCAAGGGCAAGCTACGGCGGATCGCTCTTACCGGCCTCGCCATCGCCGCGCTGTCCGGCGCCGCCTGGTATGGCTGGGACTACTGGACCGTCGGTCGCTTCCTCGTCTCCACCGACGACGCTTATGTCAAAGCCGACAACACCACGATCGCGCCGAAGGTCTCGGGCTATCTCAGCGCGGTGCTGGTCGGCGACAATGAGCGTGTGAAGGCCGGCCAGGTGCTGGCGCGGATCGACGAGCGCGATTTCAAGGTGGCGCTGAATCAGGCCAAGGCCGATGTCGAGGCCGCGCGGGCCGCCGTCGCCAGCAAGCATGCGCAACTCGATGTCCAGCAGGCGGTGATCGAGGCCGCGAAGGCGACGCTCGACGTCGACACCGCGACGCAGACCTTCGCCGCGCAGGAGAACAAGCGCTACACCGACCTCGCCACCACAGGCTATGGCAGCGTGCAGAACGCGCAACAGGCGCAATCGCGCCACGCCAGCGCGCAAGCCGCGGTTCAGCGCGACATCGCCAACCTCGCTTCCGCGCGAAAGCAAGTCGAACTGCTGAAGGCGGAGATCACGCAAGCGGTGGCGGCGACCGCGCGCGCCGAGGCGATCGAACAGCAGGCCGAGCTGAACCTTGGCTACACCACGATCACAGCGCCGATCGACGGCGTGGTCGGCAACCGCACGCTGCGCGTCGGCCAGTTCGTGCAGGCCGGCACGCAACTGATGTCGCTGGTGCCGGCGACCGGCGCCTATGTGGTTGCGAACTTCAAGGAGACCCAGCTCACCGACGTCCGCAAGGGACAGAAGGCGGACATCTCCGTCGACATGTTCCCGGGCCAGGTCGTGCACGGCCACGTCGATTCACTCGCGCCCGCCAGCGGCCAGGAGTTCGCGCTGCTGCCGCCTGACAACGCCACCGGCAATTTCACCAAGGTGGTGCAGCGCATCCCCGTGAAGATCGTGCTCGACTCCACGCCCGTCGAATTGCGTCCGGGCATGTCGGTGATCCCGACGATCGACACGCAGTCGCATGGCGACGCCATCCAGCAGCCGGTCGCAACGCCGAAGCCCGCTAGTTCGATTGCCCAGAGGTGATGCCATGTCGGACCTCACACTATCGGCCACAGCACCCCTGCCGCGTGCGGCCATCAATCCGGACCGGGCCAGCGCCACGGTATGGATCTCCGTGCTCGCCGCCATGATCGGCGCCTTCATGGCGATCCTCAACATCCAGATCACCAACGCCTCGCTGCTCAACATCGAGGGCGGCATCGGCACCGGCGTCGACAACGGCTCCTGGATCTCGACGTCGTACCTGATCGGCGAGATCGTGGTGATCCCGCTGACCGACTATCTCAGCCGCGTGTTCTCGTTCCGCAACATCATGATCGTTCACGCTACGCTGTTCGCGGCGTTCTCGGTGGCTTGTGCCTTCACTCATGACCTGCCGTCGATGATCGCGATGCGGGCGTTGCAGGGCTTTTTCGGCGGCGTCCTGATCCCGATGGCGTTCACGCTGGTGTTCACCAAGCTGCCCAAGGCGCAGCAGCCGATTGGCCTTGCGATGTTCTCGATCGCCGTGACCTTTGCGCCGGCGATCGGACCGACCATCGGCGGCTATCTCACCGAGAACTATGGTTGGCAGACCATCTTTTTCGTCAACGTGGTGCCGACCGCGGTCATGGTGACCATGCTCTATTTCACGCTGGAGCGGCAGCCGATGCAGTTCGGCCTGCTGCGCGAGGGCGACTGGTTCGGCATCGCGACCATGGCGATCGGCCTCTCCGCGCTGCAGACGGTGCTGGAGGAAGGCAACAAGGACGACTGGTTCGGCTCGCCCTTCATCGTGAAGCTTGCGATTGTCGCCGCGGCGAGCCTGACGCTGTTCGTGATCATCGAACTCGTGGTGGAGAAGCCGCTGATCCGGCTGCGGCTGCTCGCGCAGCGCAGCTTCGGCTTCGGCACGATCTCAGCGGTGTTCGTCGGCTTTGCGCTGTTCGGCTCGGTCTATCTGCTGCCGGCCTATCTCGGCCAGGTGCAGCTCTACAACGCCGAGCAGATCGGCCAGGTGCTGGCGTGGACCGGACTGCCCCAGCTCATCCTGATCCCGCTGGTGCCGAAACTGATGCAGCGCTTCGATGCCCGCTACATTGCCGCCGTCGGGATGGCGCTGTTCGCGGCAAGCTGCTTCATGAACACGCAGATGTCGCTCAACTATGCCGGCGACCAGCTCTTCGTTCCCAATATCATCCGCGCCATCGGCCAGGCCCTGATGCTGGCGCCGCTCAGCGCCGTGAGCCTCGGCAGCGTCGCGCCGCAGGACGCGGCGGCGGCCTCCGGCATTTCCAACATGATGCGCAATCTCGGCGGCGCGATCGGCACTGCGCTGCTTGCGACCATCGCCACCAAGCGCGAGCAGTTCCACTCCAACATCATCGGCCAGTCGGTCGACCTCGCACGCGAGGAGGTGCGCCAGCGCATCGCCGAGATGACGAACTACTTCATGGCCCACGGCATGAGCGATCCGGCAGCCGCGCGACACCAGGCGATCATCGCGCTCGGCAACGCCGTCAAACGCCAGGCGCTGGTGATGGGATATAGCGATACATTCGCCGTGCTGGGCTTCGTGCTCGTGCTCGCGGGCATCGCGATCCTCCTGACCGGCAAGCCGAAGGGCGGCGCCGCAACAGGTGGCGCGCATTGAAAGATTGCTGTGCCGCCTCTCCCGCTTGCGGGAGAGGTGAACTCCCGTGCGGTCAGTATGCCGTTCGATTGTCGGGGCGGCGCCGCCGCTCGATCAGCGCCCGTGCGGCGCGCTCCGCGGCGCGGGCCGAGCCGAAATGGCCGCCCTCGAGACTGTCGAAGGCGCGCTCGGAGGAGAAGAACCTGAAGCCACGCTCGTCACTCACGACGATGCCGGCGGTCCGGTTGGAAACTTCGATGACATAGGCTTTGGACATGCGTGCTCATTCGCCGCTGCTGCGGCGCTCCCGTCTGATGCATGGTTGAGGTCGGTAATTAGGCGGGAATCAGCAACAGGCTCCGGTCGCCGCCGAGACGCAGCGACGGGTCATGCGCTTGCGCATATCGCCCACCACTTTCCTTTCTCTTGCTCTCATGCGGCAACCCCGAGCAGCACAACCTGCTACATCGAATATCCGGCGAAAGCCCGTGTTGGTCAATGAAATGGCTGTCCAAATTTGCGGCCGTGACGCCGCTGCTCTTCCATGCGCAGGACCGGAAACGAGCAGAACGGTCTCGTCGGCAGACCGGATCGCAACGTCATCGGTCCCCGCCAGGAGAGCAAGAGCGGAAACCAAGCGTTTCGGCGCATGGCCTTGCCAGCCACTGGCCAGTCACTATGTCGCAGTGAAGCCAACTGCCTGCCCGTCCGGGCCGGCCCTCCCCTTTTCTAAAGATTGGAAGCTCGCGGCGCGCTGCGCCAGGCCGTGCCAAACCGGAATATGACAATGACCACATCGCTGGAATTTGGGCTCGATACCTTTGGCGACGTCACCCGTGATGCCGCCGGCGCACCGCTGTCGCATGCGCAGGTGATCCGCAATGTCATTGACGAGGCGGTCCTGGCCGACGAGCTCGGGATCGATTTCATCGGCCTTGGCGAGCACCATCGCGCTGATTTCGCGATCTCCGCGCCCGAAGTGGTGCTGGCGGCGATCGCGGCGCGCACCACCTGGCAGGGCAAGCTGCGCGCCCCGCTGAACAACCAGCTCGTGTTTCCACCGATCGAGCATGGCCGGCTGAAAACCTGGATCGGCGTCGGCGGCAGCCCGGAGTCCGTTGTGCGCGCCGCGCGTTACGACCTGCCGCTGATGCTCGCGATCATCGGCGGCGATCCCAAGCGGTTCGCGCCCTATGTCGAACTCTACCACCGCGCCTTCAAGCAGCTCGGCCGCCCGGTCAAGCCGATCGGGGTGCATTCGCCGGGCTATGTCGCCGACAGCGATGAGCAGGCGCGCGAGGAGCTGTTCGCCGACTACAAGGCCATGCGCGACCGCATCGGCAGGGAACGCGGCTGGCCGCCGATGGGCCGCGACGAGTTCGTGCGCGAGGCCGACCACGGATCGCTTTATGTCGGTTCGCCGGAGACGGTCGCACGCAAGATCGCCGCCACCGTCAAGGCGCTCGGCATCGCGCGCTTCCAGCTCAAATACTCGGCCGGCCCGTTGCCGCACGAAAGGCTGATGCGCAGCATCGAGCTCTACGGTCGCAAGGTGGTGCCGCTGGTCCGCGATATGGTGGCTTAAAGCGGGATGATTATTCTTCGAATCATCATCCCGCTCTATCTTTTTGTTTGAGCATGATCTTCTCGGAAAACCGGTATCCACTTTTCCGGATCATGCTCTAGGGATTAAGACTTGGCATAAGGCTGCCGCCGCGGGCCGATCGGACGCCGTAGCCGCGACGACAGCGATGGCGAGCCCGTGCCCGCGTCCGTGGGTTCGGGACGCGACGCACGCAATGAGCGGACCTGCGGTTTTGCTTCCGGCTCCCTGCGTGCCGCGCAATTGCTGAGCGCAGCCGCGACTTCCGAAGTGACAAGCGGCCAATGCACGACGTCGCTGATGCCGGCGGCCACCAAAGTGTCGGCGCCGATCTCCTCGGTCGATCTCGCCGCCAACACGATTGGAAGCTGTGGCGCCGCCGCATGCAGCGCCGCCGCCGCTTCCAGCGACGCCGCCGCCGATCCGAAATAGCCGACGATCGCCGCATCGAACCGGTCGGGCTTGGCGCTGCATGCGGCGCACGCCGCGGCAGCCGTGCCGAATCCAACCGGCTCGTAGCCGATCGCCGCCAGCGTTTCCTCGTCCCGCAGCAATCGCGCCTGATCGCTGGTGACCATCATCACGGTCTCGCCCTTTCCCACCGGCAGCATCGCCGGCTTGATGTCCGAAATCGGCGCGGCCATCGCCACGCAAGGCAGCCAAACCTCGAAGCGGCTGCCCTTGCCGGGAACGCTCTGCACGTTCATCGCCCCGCCATGCTCATGTACGATCTCGCGCACCGTCGCCAGTCCCAATCCGTTTCCGGAGGAACGGGTGGTGAAAAACGGCTCGAAGATCCGCGCCAGTGTCGCATCGTCCATGCCGCGGCCGGTATCCGTGACCACGATACAGACATAGCGGCCCGGCTGAAGCGTGTCGTGACTGAGCGAGCGAAGCTCGGTGATTTCGCGGATGTCCATCGCTATTTCGACACGGCCGTGATCGCCGATCGCCTGCGCGGCGTTGTTGCAGAGATTGAGAATCACCTGCTGCAACTGCGCAGGCTCGCCGGACACGATGGCGGTCGCCAGCGGCTCGCGGATCGCGAGATCGACGTTGCTGGGCAGCGAGACATTCAGCAGCGAAACCGCTTCCGTCACGAGGCTATGCGCGCTGAGCGGCCTGCGCCGCGCGTCGCGGTGCCGTCCGAACAGCAGGATCTGCTCGACCAGGTCGCGCGCCCGCTCTGCGCCGCGGCGGATCGCACGGAGATTCTGCGCGAAGCGGTTGTTCTGGCCGAGCTGTTCCTCGATCACTTCGGAATGGCCGAGGATCCCGCCCAGGATGTTGTTGAAGTTATGGGCGATGCCGCCGGTGAACGTACCGATCCGCTCCATGCGGCGGGCCTGCTGTAGGCGCTCCTCGAGGCGCCATCGTTCCCGTTCCATCGCGTGCCGCCCAACGGCGTACATGATGATATCGAGCGCCATGCGCAAAAGACTGAGTTCGACCGTATCCGTGACCCGGCAGGGGCGACCGATCGTATCGAACCCCAGCGCAACGCTGGTGCCCTCCTGGTCGACGCCCGTCACGCAGGCCCATGCACCGAGGCCAACATCCATCAACGCCCTTCTGTCTGCGCCGACCGGCAACGCATTGACGTTTGGGATGTGGACCACGCCATCCACGGTGGGCGCGAACCGAGCCGCAAGTGCCGGCGCGCCTTCCGGCCAGCCGGGTGGAAAGTCCCTGCCCGCCCTCGACCAGCCGTACAGCCGGGGGGTCGCCCCGGACCACACCACATACGTACGGTCGCAGCCGGTGCACAGCATCAAGTCGGCGAGCGCCCGTTCGATCTCGCCATCCAGGTTCTCCGGCAGCACGTCGATGAAGCGCATCGAAATGCCCGCGATCACGTGCTCAAACGTGGCGCGGCGTTCAAGCGCCCTGGCATGCGAACGCACGCGAAGGCCGAGGTGCACCAGGAACGCGACAAGGACCAGCGATGTCACGTAGAGCAGCCAGCGAAACTCCCGCGCCGTGGTTCTCGACTCGTTTTGCCGCACAAGGAGCAGGTTGCGGAGCTGATCCTGCTCGAACCTCGGCTGGATCGCCCGCATCTCCTTCAGCACGCCATCGACCGCGGGCAGCAGGCCCTGGAGCAGCCGTCCATGCGCCAGCAATGGGCCGATGACATCGCCGTCGAACGGGCGTGCCTGATCAGCGAGGCTGTCCAGTCGATCCTTGACCTCGCGCACCGCGCTGTCCGACGTGTCGAGGGTGAGCTGCAGCATCGCCGCCGCGGCGGCGCTGATCGAAGGCCCGAGATCGGCCGCCGTCGCGTGAAGGCTGAAGCGTTCGAAGAACGTCAGCGAATTGTGCAGGAGCGCATTGTCGCTCTTGAATCGTTCGACGAGTTCCTCCTGCCGCGCAAGCGACGCCTCGAGGAGGCCCACCGCCTCGCTCGTATCGGCATCGATCGCCGCTGACTGTCGCAAACGGTCGAGCGATTTGTGCAGCGCATTGATCTCACGGACCAGCGGATCGTAATTGCGCAAGGTGCCGGCACGTGCGGTGAAGACGTCGCGATAGAGCGAGCTGTCCAGCGCCGCAAAACGATCAAGCTCGGCGAGCGCGCGATCGAACTGCTCGGCCTCCGGATTGATCGCGCGCAGCGACAGCCAGGTCAGCAGCAGGACGAGCGCGAATACGATCGCCAGGGCGCGAAGCGGCGTCACGGCGGCGTTCCCTTGACGGGTATGCCACGATAGTTTCCGGTCAGCGTCTGCAGGAACGCGACGAGCGCGGTTACCTGGTCATCCGTCAAGCTGCGGTCGAGCTGCGCTGCCGCCATCTTGCGCACCGCCTCCTCGAGCGTGGCCGCGCTGCCGTCATGAAAATAGGGCGCCGTCGTCGCCACATTGCGCAGGCTCGGCACGCGGACGACATCGGGCTTCGCGTGGACCAGCGGACGGAATATGCCCTGGCGCTGGAACAGATTGCCGCCGACATTGACTCCCTGGTGGCAGGAGATGCAGCCAAACGACTTGAATATCTCGTAACCGCCGAGCTCCGCGGCCGACAATGCGGACGTATCTCCGGCAAGCCAGCGATCAAAACGGCTTCCCGGCGTAATCAGCGATTTCTCAAAGGTCGCCAATGCGTCGAGGACGCACGCGCGGTCCGGCGCGCGGCCATAGGCGGCGCGAAATTGCCGTACGATGTTGGGATCGGCATTCAGCCTGGCGACGACGTCCTCCAGGCTGGTGGCCATATTGGCCGGATTCTCCAGGGACGATTCGGCCTGCGACTCGAGCGTGCGGTAATTGCCTTCCCAGTTCAGGCGGAAGCTGAGCGCCGCGTTGAAGATCGTCAATGTATCAAATGGAGCATTTGAACCGTCATGTCTCACCCTCGCGGAATCGCGGCTGGCGCCATTGGTATTGATGTCATGGCAAGAGGAGCACGCCAGCTTCCCGTCTTTCGACAGACGGGTGTCCGCAAACAACCGCTCTCCGAGGGCAAGCTTGAGCGGATCGGTCGCGGTAGGCTCTGGAATGGGCGTGCTCGGTTCCTGATCGGCGATGGGAATTGGGCGCGAGGCGGGAGCGGTCGGAATGGTTTGCGTAGCTGCGCCGGTGGCGATCAGCAGGAGCGCTGCGCAAGCCCATGGCGGCCAGCGGCGCGCGCGCAGCATTTCCGGCATGGCGGACGCCTGCGCAGCCCCAAGATTCGCTCGGCTTCGCCGATATCCGGCCAGCGACCATAACCGCATCATTGCCGACGATTCCCGCGGCTTTCCAGATATGCGATGTTGCTATTCTCGGCGTCGCCGCGGCTCTCGAGGCTTCGCAACTCGATGACGGCAGGCGGATGGTGGCCGCGCAGCTCGTCGGGCTCCAGCACGTAAGGATACATACCTTGCGCATAGGCGGCGCAGCCCTCCAACACCTGGGCAACCGTCCAGGACATCACCGAGAGAATGACGCTGTGGAATGCAACGTCGCTGCAGACGGCGAACGTCCCGACGACTTTCAGCATCAGCCTTGAGGGCCACCACAAGGCATCAGTCGCGGACGGCCTCTCGCTGGCGGGACCTGCGTGCGTCGTCACCGCGCGCATCGGATACCGGCGGACGGCGCTCGTGCGCCGGTCGGCCCGCCATCGGCTGGCGGGCAGTCTCTTCCTGTCCAATTTCATTGACATCTCCCGAGGATTTTTCACCCTCGAGAGATTGCCGCTTGCATGTTGCGACAGCATTCCAGCCCCGGAATTAAGGGCTACCATTGTAATGGAACCCGCTGCGCCTGCGGCCCTGACTGTGAGACGCGTCGAAGCAGGACTTGCGACCATCCGCCGCACGGCGCAATTGGCCATCGTCAGAGCCGCTCGACCGACAGCGCGAACACATAGCCGACGCCGCGCTCGGTCAGGATGACCTTCGGTGTGCTCGGATCGCCTTCCAGCTTTCGGCGCAGACGCAACACCTGCACGTCGATGCTGCGGTCGAAGACATCCTCATGCACGCGGGTGGCCTGCAAAAGCTGCTCGCGCGAGAGCGGCCGTTGCGGCGCGTCTAGGAAGGCAACCAGCAGCGCGTATTCGCCCTTCGTCAGCGCGACCTGCGTGCCGCTCGGATCGGAAAGACGCCGGCTGCGCCGATCGAGTTGCCAGCCGCCGAATCGATAACGGCCTTTCTCCGGATCGCGCGGCGCGGTCTGTCCGGTTTCGCGCCGGCGCAGCACCGCGCGGATCCGCGCCAAGAGCTCCCTCAGGCCAAATGGCTTCGTGATGTAATCGTCGGCGCCGAGCTCCAGGCCGACCACGCGATCGATCTCGTCGCGGCGATGGCCGGTAGTGATGATCACGGGCACGTCGGAGTGTGAACGGATTTCGCGCAGCAGATCGAGACCGTCTTCCTGGCCAAGCCGCAGGTCGAGGATGACGAGATTAGGTTCGCGCGTAACCAAGAGGCCAGTGACCTCGTCCCGCCCCGACGCGGACAGCGCACGAATGTCGTGCTCCTCGAGATAGTTCATCACGAGGTGTCGCATGGTGCGATCGTCCTCAACCACGAGGCAGGTCGGCTGGCCGCGCTCCGCACTCGGGTTCTGATCGGACCGCACGTTCGGATCGGATCCGTTTCCGCCGGCTCCGTTTGCTTCACTACGTTCGGGCCGACCATTACGGTTAGCCGCGGCAATTGCGGCATTCAAATTCATTTGCGTCACTCCCGACGCCCCCTGGCCGCGGGGTATAGAGCACAGTATTGCACGCTACAGCACACATTTCAGCGAGCGCATCCGGCATCAAATATCGTTGAACGCGTCGGTGCCGACGCGGTCCTTCACGATGTTGTGGCCGCATTGAACCGGAGCATGATTCGGCGACACTCAACGCATCGACGCTCTTCGGGCCGTTCTATCTTACAGTCTTAGAATCGTTCAAATCAGCCAAGCCCCATGGTGTGGTTCGCTCCGATTGAGCGAAGCATGTTTCTCTGAAGCCCAGCTTTCCGCTGTCCCACAACTCGAACGGTCCGCGGGCGATTGCGTCGTTCGTCGACGAGCGTTTTAGCCAAAATGCTTCCGCACGAAATCACCGCTCGAATTTTCCAATGACCGTATAATTGACTGTTGCGGCCCGGGCACCCGTAGGTCTTCATGAAAACCTCGCCGGCAATCGAGCATTCGTGAGCGCCACGCTGGCTTGCCGTTTGAATCCGCTTCCTCCTCTCCCTACATGAACGTTTCGGCTCTCTCCAAGAGTAAGCCCCGGTGCCTTGTTTTCGAGGCTTCGGGAGGCTCGGCCGCGCCGTGAAAATGTCGTGAGCACCTTCGGATCCTCGATTGATCGGTGGTGGCGCACGTGGTTGCAGCGACCATCGAGCAGGCGACCTCGCGGGCATCGGCGCTCGCCGAGGCTTCTCTAGTAACGTGGTGATCGCGGTGCACCGCGCGCTTCCGCCTTTGCACCTGTCAGCAGCCGGCCTCCACTGCCATAGTGCGACCTCGGCGCTTCGACCGCATGTGACAGGCTTAGGGGACATTGGGTTTGACGGGGATGCTGAGACGTGTCGGCAGCGCAAACGGTGCGATCAATACCAAAACCGGCAGCGACGTCGACGCCCTGATCGGTACATACAGCGGCAGGCTGATGCCCCGCGATCACCTGCAGACCTTCCAGAACTTCGGCACCACCTTCGACACCCGGATCATTCGCGCCGGCGCACCGGTGCGGTCGTTGATCCATGCCCGTACGACGCTGCCGGAATTCCCCATCATCTCGGGCGGCGTGACCTACGACATCTACGACTATGTCGCGCGCAACCGCATCGCCGGCCTGCTGGTGATGCAGAACGATGAGGTGCTGCTCGAGCATTACGATCTCGGCATCGGTGCAGGCACCAAATGGCTGTCGATGTCGGTCGCGAAATCCGTCAGCACCACGCTGGTCGGCGCCGCGATCCAGGACGGCTACATCGCCGGCGTCGAAGATCCCGTCACCAAATATCTGCCGGAACTCGCCGGCAGCGCCTATGAGGGCGTGACGATCAGGATGCTGATGCAGATGACTTCGGGCCTGCGCTGGGACGACACCCAGACCAATCCAGCCTCCGAGCGGCGTCACATGCTCGAGCTGCAGATCGCCCAGCAACCCGGCGCGATCATGCGCTATATGGCGGAGCGCCCGCGCGTCGCCGCGCCCGGCACGGTCTGGACCTACAGCACCGGCGACACCCATGTGGTCGGCGCGTTGGTGCGTGCCGCCACCGGCAGGTGGCTCAGCGACTATCTCTCCGAAAAGATCTGGTCGAAACTCGGCATGGAAGCCGACGGCGCATGGTGGCTGGAATCGAGGGATGGCCTCGAAATCGCCGGCAGCGGCCTGTTCGCGACCATGCGCGACTATGCGCGCTTCGGCCGCTTCATCCTCGATGACGGCGTCATCGACGGCGTGCGCGTGCTGCCGGAAGGCTGGGTGCGCGAAGCCGGTGCATCACGGCAGATCGGCGGCCAGCGCGTCGACTACGGATACATGTGGTGGCCGACGCCGGCGATCGATGGCTCGCTTGCGGACGGCGCGTTCAGTGCGCGCGGCATCTTCGGCCAGTTCATTTACATCAATCCGAAGCACCGCATCATCTGCGTGGTGCTGAGCGCGCGGCCCAAACCGACCGGTTCCGCCACCGTGCTCGACAATGATTTCTGGAATGCGATGGTCAAGGCCCTGCGCTAGCAGCCTGATGGGTTGATTGGATCAGAACCGGGCTCCAGCTTTTTTCGATGCGTTTTCTTCGCGCCAACCGCTGTCCACTTCGCCCGAAAACGCTATGAACGCCGCGCGTCGCAGCGCCCGCCTAGCCCGCCCTGCTTCGCTGCTTCTGTGCCGCGACACCGAGCTCCGGCCAGTCGGCCGCAATGGCGTTGATCAGCCAGTTGCGATAGCGGCGGATCAGCGGCGAATCCCAACGGTCGGCGCGGGTGATGAAATAATAGATGCCATCGGAATAGGGCTGGAAGCTCGTATCGCCCTTGCCGATCTCCACCAGCCGGCCGGACGCCAATTCATGGGAAACGACCATGTGATTGGAGAGCGTCACGCCACGTCCGTGGATCGCGGCGTCGAGCGTCATATGGCCTTGCCAGAGCCGCGGCCCCCCGAGATCGAGCTCGTCATAGATGCCGTGAGCGGCGAGCCAATGCGCCCAGCCGTCGAAATCCTCTTCGTGCAGCAGACGCTGGCCCAACAGGTCGCGCGGCGTCTCGATCGGCGGCATCGAGGCCAGATAGGCCGGGCTTGCGACCGCGACGATCGGCACGCGCGCGAGCTCGGTGCAGCGCAACCCGGGCGCAAGCTGCAGCGGATTGCCATAGACCGACTCGAAGCGGATATCGGTCTCGTGCGAGGCGAAATCCGGCCGGCGATCGGTCGGGCGCAATTCGATCTCGAGGTCGCGATTTGCCTTCTCGAACAGCCCGATCTTGCTCGACATCCAGTGCAGTGCAAAACCCGGCGCGCACCAGATCAGGAGCCGGCGGTTGTCGCCACGGCGCATCACGTCGATGGTGGCATTGGCGATGGCATCCATCGCGGCGGCGATCTGTTTGTGATAGCGGACGCCCTCCTCGGTGAGCGAAATGCTCGATGACGTTCGATCGATCAGCTTGATCCCGGTCCAGGCTTCGAGCGTGCGCAAGTGGCGGCTGATCACGGCATGATCGCGCCCGAGGCTCTCTGTGCCGCGCGCCGCACGCCGCGCAATCGCGCCACCGCATCGAAGGCGCGCAGCGCTTCGAACGGCGGGATCGATTTGCGGGAGGGCGGATTGAGCGCCGGTGCGGGCGCCGATCCCTTGTCGTCATGCATGAATATCGGATTAGTCATCTATTATCTGCATTCGGTTAAGTGGCCGCCCGCCGGGCGGACCTGACGGCACAGGAAAAGAAACGTTTCGCGAAGCAAGACCCATGCCGCAGTTGTACGACCTGCAGGTTCGCGCGGCTGCGGCAATATGACAGCCTATCACGGTGCGCGCTGTGCACCACCATGCCCCTCATTGGCATCTTCCGGCACCTCTCGATCGCGGTACGCTCGGGCTGTCTTACGATGGCACAGCGCCCGCGGCCTGCGCGGCCGGGAGCATGTTGCCGCCTTACGAGGATCACGCCCTGCCCGACCTGTTCCAACGGCCGAGATACCGCGACCCGCTCAATCCCGGAGCCCCGCTGCTGCCGCGCAGCGGCTGGAGCCGGCCGCCGATGCATCGCTGGACCTTCCAGCATATCCGCGAGATGACCCCGACCGCGCAGGTGTGGCGCGGGCCCGGCCCGGTGATGCCCTTGAGCGAAAACAGGCAGGAACTCGGGTCTGTCGCGTTCACCTTCGACGGGCGCGCGCTGACCTTCGACGGCTTCCTCGCCGACACCGCGACCGACGGCATGCTTGTGCTGCATCGCGGCGCGATCGTCTATGAGCGCTACTTCAACGATATGAAGCCGCACAGCCAGCACCTCTCGATGTCGATGGCTAAATCGATGGTCGGGATGGTGGCCGGCATCCTCGTCAGAAGAGGCGTGCTCGATCCGGCCGCGCCGGTTACGCGATATCTTCCGGAACTCGCGCGCACGGCCTATAGCGGCGCCACGCTGCAGCATGTGCTCGACATGACCACCGGCGTGGTGTTCGACGAATCCTACACGACACCAGGCTCGCACATGGTGAAGCTCGGCTATGCCTGCGGCTGGCGCGTGAACGACAATCCCGACTGGCCGCGCACCCTATGGGAATTGATCCTCACGTTGACCGAGCAGGAGCGTCCGCACGGCTCCCTGTTTCAATATCGCTCGATCGAAACCGATGTGCTCGGCTTCGTCCTCGAGCGCGTCACGGCGACATCGCTGTCGGAACTGGTGAGCCGCGAATTGTGGGGCCCGATGGGCGCGCAGGAAGACGGCTACTTTACGGTCGATCACGGCGGCTTCGCGCTCGCCGACGGTGGCTTCTGCGCCAGCTTGCGCGACTATGGCCGCTTCGCCCAGCTCATCATCAATGGCGGGCGCCACGGAGATCGTCAGGTGATCCCGTCCTCCTGGATCGAAGAGACCCGCAACAACGGCAATACCGAACTGTTCCAGGGCTTCTTCCGCGAGACGCTGCCGGTCGGCGCCTATCACAACAAGTGGTGGATCGAGGATCCGAAGGGACGGGCAATGCTGGCACGCGGCATCTTCGGACAGTTGATTTACATCGATCCGGAATCCGAATACGCCTTCGTCAAACTGTCGACCTGGCCCGAAGTCACCAGCGTGCCGCGCGCCCGCGAGGCGATCGCCGCCGCGCATGCGATCCGCCGTGCACTTTGCGGGTAAGCCAGACGTGACACGGGCGCCGCAGATCGGCCGAGGGGCCCTTTCATGATTCGCTTCCTGCTCGGACGACTGCTGCAGGCAGTGCCGACGATGATCATCGTCTCCGTCGCCATCTTCTTCCTGATGCGCCTGATCCCCGGCGATCCCGCCGCGGTGATGCTGGGCGATCTCGCGACGTCAGAGCAAGTCGAGGCGCTGCGCCGCGAGATGGGCCTGTCGGGATCGCTGCCGACACAATACGTCACCTGGCTCAGCCATATCCTGGCCGGCGATTTCGGGAAGTCGATCACCTCGGGCGATCCCGTGCTTCCGTTGATGCTCGACCGCTTCGCGGTCTCTGCCACGATCGTCGTCGCCGCGGTGCTGCTCGCCACGTTGATCGCGGTGCCGGCCGGCATGTTCGCCGCCTGGCGGCAAGGCAGCCTCGCCGACTACGGCCTCGTGGCGGCATCAACGCTATTGCTGTCGATCCCGAGCTTCTGGCTTGGCCTGATGATCCTCCTGGTGTTCGGCATGTGGCTCGAATGGTTCCCGGTGATCGGCTACGTGTCGCTGCATGACGACTTCCGCCAAGGCCTGATGTTCATCTTCATGCCTGCGCTTACGCTGATCCTGGTTGAGATCGGACCGATCGTTCGCATGGCGCGCGCCAGCACCATCGAGGTTTCGCGGCTGGAATACATCACCCATGCCCGCGCCAAGGGGCTGTCCGAGGCGGAGGTGATGTGGCGCCACGCGTTCCGAAATGCCTTCGCGCCGACCTGGACGCTGATCGGCCTGATCCTCGGCGGCCTGCTCGGCGGCATCGCCGTCACCGAGACGGTCTTCACCATTCCCGGCCTCGGCCGGCTGCTGGTCGAGGCGATCTATGCGCGCGACTATCCTGTCGTGCAAGGCTGCATCCTGTTCATCAGCGTGATCTACGTCGTGGTCAATCTGATCGTCGATATGCTGTACCCGCTATTCGATCCCAAGATCGCGCAATGACACGATTCCTTCCCCGGCTCGCGCGCGGACGCGCCAACTTGCTGATCGGTGGCGGCATCGTTGCCGTTCTGATGTTGCTGGCGGTGTTCGGTCCGTCGCTGGCGCCTTACGATCCGCTCAAGCTGCATCTGCGCTCGGTATTGAAGGCGCCATCGGCTGCGCATCTGCTCGGCGCCGACGAGTTCGGCCGCGACGTGCTGAGCCGGCTGATGTACGGCGCCCGCACCACGGGCTGGATTGCGCTGGCGACGGTCGCGCTCGCGATCTTCTTCGGGCTATTGTTCGGCATCATCGCCGGCTTCCTGCGCGGCTGGACCGATCGCGTTCTCATGATCCTCAACGACTCGCTGCTGGCCTTCCCCGGCCTGCTGCTGGCGCTGTTCATCATGGCGATTGCCGGCGCCAGCCGCGAGGCGCTGATCGTCGCGCTGAGCATCGCCTATATGCCCGCCGTGGTGCGTGTCGCCCGCGGCACCGTTCTGTCGGTGCGCGAGCGCGAATATATCGAGGCGTCGCGGGTGATGGGCAACTCGGAACTGGTGACGGTGGTCCGTCACGTGCTGCCGAACTGCATGGCGCCGATCACTGTGCTCGCCACCACGATGTTCGGCTGGGTGATCCTGTCGGAGAGCGCGCTGAGCTTCCTCGGCCTCGGCGTCCCGCCGCCGGCGCCGAGCTGGGGCAACATGCTGGCCTCCGGCCGTCCGTTCATCACGCAGGCGCCGTACCTGATCGTGCTGCCGGGCCTGTGCATCTCGCTGACGCTGCTGGGCATCAACATGCTGGGCGATGCGCTGCGCGACTGGCTCGATCCGAAGATGCAGGCCTGAAATCGATGACGTCACAGTCGAATCCGGAGCAAGCCGTCGTCGCAGCCGACCATCTGACGGTCACCGTCGGGCCTGGCGGCACCAGGATCGTCGACGATGCGAGCTTTGCGATCATGCCGGGGAGCATGCTGGCGCTGGTCGGCGAATCCGGCTCCGGCAAGACCATGGCCGCGCGCGCCGTGCTCGGGCTATTGCCGACACCGCTGATCGCAGCACCCGGCAGCAGCATCAAGTTCCGTCATACCGAACTGGTCGGCATTTCGCCTCCTGCATTGCGCAAGATCCGCGGCGAACATATCGGCATGGTGTTTCAGGAACCGATGGTTTCGCTCAATCCGTCGATGACGATCGGCCGGCAGATGGCCGAAGGGCTCGCGCTGCACCACCGTCGTCTCGGCCGCAACGAGATCCGCGAGCGCTGCCTGGAGATGCTGAAGCGCGTCAGCATTCCGAATCCGGTGCATTGCCTCGGCGCCTATCCGCACGAATTCTCCGGCGGCATGCGCCAGCGCATCATGCTGGCGTCGGTGATGCTGCTGAAGCCGGATCTTTTGATCGCCGACGAGCCGACAACCGCACTGGATACGCTGGTTCAGCGCGACGTGCTCGACCTCATGGTGGAGCTGACGCAAGAAAACGGCACCGCGGTGCTTCTGATCAGCCATGATCTCGGCATGGTCTCGCATTACGTGCGCGATGTGGCTGTCATGCTCAAGGGCAGGATCGTTGAACAGGGCCGCAGCGCGGACGTGCTGTCCACGCCGAAGCACGAGTATACGCAGCGGCTGGTCGACGCACTGCCGCGGCGGAGCGCCGGCGGCATCCGCCTTGCACGCGACGCCAAACCGTTGGTGGAGCTGCGCGACGTCGTGATCGACTATCCCGGCCGCGCGCGACTGTTCGGCCGCGGTGAGGCGAAGCGCGCCGTTGACGGCGTCAATCTCACAATCGGACATGGCGAGACGCTGGCACTGGTCGGCGGTTCCGGCTCCGGCAAGACCACGCTCGGCCGCGCCACCGTTGGCCTCATCGACCCGACGGCCGGTAGCATCTCGTTCCGCGGCGGACAGATCGTGACCTGGCGCGGCCGCGCCGCGCGGCTGCAGCGCGAGGAGATGCAGATCATCTTCCAGGATCCGTATTCCTCGCTCGATCCGCGGCAGCGCGTCGGCGATATCGTGGCCGAACCGCTGCGGCTCGACACCACGATGGACCGCAAGGCTCGCTACATCAGGGTGCGCGAGGTGCTTGACGAGGTCGGCCTGTCCGCGGATTTTCTGCGGCGCCTGCCGCACCAGCTCTCGGGCGGCCAGCGTCAGCGCGTGGCCATCGCCCGCGCCATTGCCAGACGTCCCGCCTTCGTCGTCGCCGATGAGCCGGTGTCCGCGCTCGACATGACCGTGCAGAAGCAAATCCTGACGCTGATCCGAGCGCTGCAGGACCGCTACGGATTCGCCTGCCTGTTCGTCTCGCACGATCTCGGCGCGGTCGAGCAGGTCGCGGATCGCGTCGCGGTGATGCAGAACGGCAAGATCGTCGAAGTCGGCAGCCGGGACGACATCTTCGATCGCCCTCAGCACGACTACACGAAGCGCCTGCTCAATGCGGCCATGCTGCTGGACCGCAGGTTCGACGGCGTGGCTGCGGCATCAGCAATCTAACCGACACCCAATCGCAAAAGAAAAGCCCGGCGCCGCCGCAAGGCACCGGGCTTTCGGCCCGCCGTATCGGGGAGACGTTACGGCTTCTTCCACACGCCCCAGGCGCGCGGCTTCTCGAGCGGCCAGGACTCGTAGTTGACGAGCTTGGGCGAGACCGCCTCGATCACGGGATAGTAGTAGAGCCCGAGCATCGGCACGTCGTCCGCCATCCTGGCATGGAGCTGCTTCAACAGGCTCTTGCGCTCATCGAAATCCGCCGTCGCCAACGCCTTGAAGTAGAGCGCCTGCGCGTCCGGACTGTCCCACTGCGACGTAGCCGTGACCGATTTCCTGCCGATCAGCGAGCCATAGATGATCATCGGGTCGGCGCGCGAGGAATAGCCGAACGACTGCAACTGGAACTTGCCGCTCATGTAATTGTCGAGCTGGGCCGCCCAGTCGATGACGTCGAGCTGCACGTTGAAGCCCGCCGCCACCAGCATCGCCTGCACCATGACGGCGTTGTCATACATGCCGATATAGCGCTTGTTGGCCTGCAGCTTGATCGGCTCGCCCTTGTAGCCGGCCTCGGCCAGCAGCTTCTTGGCCTTGGCGGGATCGTAGGCAGGCCAGGTCTGGAAGGACTTGTCGAAATAGGCGCTCGACTCCGGCACGCCGGAAGGATTGAACTCGGTGAGACCTACGAGCTTGGTCTCGGCCATCTCCTTGAAGTCGATCGCGTGGGCCAGAGCGCGGCGGATCTTCACATTGGAGAGCAGCGGATCGTTGGTCTGGACCAGGATGGCCGAGAGCGAAAGTCCGGGCGCCGTCTTGACGACCGCACCGCGCTTCTTCATGTCCTCCATGTGCGAGACCTGCAGATAGGTCACGACATCGACCTGCCCCGCGATCAACGCGGTTTCGGCAGCCGTCTTGTCCGGGATGACGACGAAGCGCACCTCATCAAGGTAGGTGGTGCGGTCACCGCTATAGCCGTCGCGCTTTGCTTTGAGCGGCACGTAATTGGCGAAGCGCTCGAGCGAGACATACTGCTCCTTGCGCCACTCCTTGAGCTGGAACGGACCGCTGCCGATCGCCGAACCGGCAATCCAGTTGCCGTCGGCATCGACATTTTTCGGGCTCGCAATCCAGAAGTTGCAGACGATGTCGGCGAGGCGGATAAGGAGCAGGGTGTTGGGCTTGTCGAGATTGAACACCACGGTGCGGTCATCCGGCGCCTCGACCGAGTCCACCTTCAGCCCGCGCGAACCGTCGAAACTGGCATTGCAGAGCCATGGCGTGCCGGTCTTGGCCGCGCCCATGCGGCGTTCCCACAGCCATTTGACGTCGGAGGCCAGCACCTTGTCACCGTTGTGATAGGTCGCGCCTTCCTTGAGCTTGAACGTGTACGACTTGCCGTCCGGCGACACCTGCCAGCTTTCGGCGGCCGCAGGTCCGATCGTCATGTCGTCCTTGTGCGCGACCAGTTGCTCATAGATGTGGTTCAGGACCAGATCCGTGATGTTGTCGCCGCGACTGGCGTCGAGGCTGCGGATATCGGCCGTCAGGACCACGCGCATGGTGCCGCCGCGGATCGGCTCCTCGGCAGCGGCCGCCCCACCAAAAGTGAACGCTGCAAGCAGGGCGGCAAGGGCAGTTCTCTTCCTCATGCGGTTCTCCAAATCACGTTGCAACAATCATAACAGGCGGAAATGACGCACCGTCTCCTCGAGTGCGTCAGCCAGCTTCTCGGCAAGCTCGTCGATTTCGGCATGGGTGATGACCAGCGATGGGCTCAGCACGATGGATTGGCCAACGGCGCGGACGATGAGGCCGCGGGCATAGCAGGCCTCGCGGCAGAAGATGCCGGCGCCTTCTTCGACCGTGAATGGTTCCCGTGTCGCCTTGTTCTTGATCAGTTGCAAGGCCGCCAGCGCGCCGATACCGCGTTTCTCGCCGACGATCGGGCTGTCGGTGAGCCTCGCCAAGGTCTCGTGAAGATAGGGGCCGATGTCCTCGCGGACCCGATCGACCAGGCCTTCGCGGGCGATGATGTCGATATTCGCAAGCGCCACCGCGCTGGCGACGGGATGGCCGGAATAGGTGTAGCCGTGCGCGAGATGCCCGCCGCCGCTGATGGTCTCGAACACGCGACGGTTCATCGCGACCGCGGCGATCGGCAGATAGCCCGACGACAGTCCCTTGGCCATCGTCATCACGTCCGGCGTGATGCCGAAGGTCTGCGCTCCGAACCAGGAGCCGGTGCGCCCGAAGCCGCAGATCACCTCATCGGCGACCAGCAGCACATCGTATTTGCGGCAAATCCGCTGGATTTCCGGCCAATAGGTCGATGGCGGGTCGATCACGCCACCTGCACCCTGCACCGGCTCTCCGATGAAGGCCGCGACATTCTCTGGGCCGAGCTCGAGGATGCGCTGCTCCAGGGCCTGCGCCGCCTGCAAACCGAATTCGTCCTTTCCCAGGGTGCCGCCGAGGCCGTACCAGTGCGGATGCACGATATGCGCGAAATCCGGCAGCGTGCCACCATCCATGGCGTGCATATGCGGCAGTCCGCACAGGCTGGCGGCGGCCAGCGTGCTGCCATGATAGGCCATCGTCCGGCTGATGAAGATGCGCTTGCGGGGAGCGCCCTGCAGCTTCCAGAAATAGCGCACCATGCGGACGACGGTATCGTTGGCTTCGGAGCCGGAGCTGGTGAAGAGAAAATGATCGAGCCCCTCAGGGGTCAGCGTCGACAGCCGATGCGCGAGCGCCGTCATGGCCGGCGTCGTGCTCTGGAAATGGTTGCTGTAGAATGGCAGCTCGGCCATCTGCCGGGTTACGGCATCGATCAGCTCCTGCCGGCCGTAACCGACATTCACGCACCACAGGCCGGCCATGCCGTCCAGGAAGCGGCGGCCGTCGCTGTCCCAGATCTGACAGCCTTCGCCACGCACCACGACACGGGTCTTGCCGCTGGCGATCAGCGCGGGATCGGTGAAGGAATGGACGTGATGCGCCCCATCGAGGGCCTGCCAATCGTCGGTCGTTCTTGTATCCAGCATTTTTCTCTCCGACGCCGCCGGCGGAGCCAAACTGGGCGGCATCATCGGGCTCGATCATTCAACCGCTGATGCAGATGCGGGAGATGCCAAAATGAGTGGCGCTGGTGACCAACAGGCACCAGACGGCAAAGCCGCGGGGTGCACGGCCGCGATCGATGCCGCAACGATCGCGGCGTTTGCGATATCTCGGAAGTAGCGTTCAACGTCCCGATAGGTCGAACGATGCGCTCGTGATTGCGGCGGCGGCGTCGCGCGTTTTGCTAAAATGCTTCCGTATGACATCGCCGCTCGAATTTTCGAATTGCCGTATTGCAATTGATGACCGGGACGATGACGTCCGTCAGATCTTCGTGAAGACCCTGCCGATTACGTACTCGTTACTTCTGATGATCCATACCAATGTATGACACCATCAACAGGCAAAGCGGTCCATATTGTTAGCCATCCGATAGTCGACGCCAGTCGAGCTTGAGATTTCAGGAGGCCAGATATGTCGTGCCATCCCGCCCTGCTCCTCCGAGAGCGATCCGTATCGATGTCTGCTGCCGAACTTCTGGATAACCGTTCGCCAAGTGCAGCACGGCCGGATACTCCGGTCATTGGCATCGATCTCAAGCATCTCGGCGTTTCTGTACGCGTTGTGCCGAATGCAGGAGCGCCTGAGACCGAGCGCGCTCTGCATATCGCGGCAGTGGGAGGGGATGTGGAGGCGTCACCGAGCTTCGACAGTCTCCTTGGCAAGGCAATCCGGGAGATCCCGGAAGCGCAAATGGACCAGGATCCCGTGGTGCGCAGGCTCTCCGAGGCGCTCGCCGCGGCGGAGCGGGATCAGTCAGAGTTCGGAGGAATCTACGCGGACGCCATCAGGCTCGTCACGGTGGCGAGGATGATCAGCGCCGATACGAAACCGGCCTCGCCTGCGCAGACCCATCAGGACGGCGGGTTGTCAAAGTGGCGCCTCAAGCGCGTCGTCGAGTACGTGGCCGCGCATCTCGATGAGAAAGTGACGTTGGCAGACATGGCCGGGGCAGCCCGGCTGAGCCGGATGCATTTTGCCGCGCTGTTCTTCCGCGCAACCGGACTGACGCCGCATCAATATCTGCTGAAGCAGCGTGTCTCGGCTGCGCAGGACATGCTGCGAACGACCGACAAGTCGATCGTCGACATCGCACTGAGCGTCGGGTTCAGCACCCAGGCGCACTTCACCACCGTCTTCAAGCGTATCGTAGGACAAACACCCTTGAAGTGGAGGGAAGGCAGGCCGGCAGAGCCGCTGCTGCCGTCATACAGGAGAATCGGCGCGGACGAGCGAACCGTCGAGGGACCTCGGCCGATCTGACGAGCCCGTGGCGATGGTGCCGACCTGTAGGGTAGGCAAAGCGAAGCGTGCCCACCGTCTAGTGCTTTGCTCGTGGTGGTGGGCACGCTTCGCTTTGCCCACCCTACGCATTTTCGGTGCCGGCCTCTCGATTGCATGACGCCATGGCCAAGCAGCCGCATCGTGCACGAAAAAATCCATAGCCACGACAGCGCCGCGCAATCTTGGCCGCGCGTCGCTGCTGACCTGCCCTTTCATCGCATCTCTGGAATAGAAATAGCCAAGCCGCGGCGCCTGGACATTAAACCTTGGTGTTAACTGGGTACGACCTGCGCATGTCGCGAGCACCGCACGACTTAACCAACCAGTATAATCGACGATATCCCGCGCCCTTCGTAAAACACTGCATCGAAGCATTGCAGTGACCCGGTGATCGGGAGCGTGGAAGCCATGAACCGTCGATTGAAAAACTTCATTATCAGGCGCCTCGTGGTTATCCTGGTCTCGTGGCTGCCCGCATCGTCTCACTCGTTTGGAATCGAAAGGACGGATGACGCTGCCCTGCGCCACATCCGTCAAGCTCCCCTGAATTCACTGGCAAGCCGAAGCAGTTTGGTTTCCCTGGAATCAGGGCGCTGCTCGAAGGCGATCCTGCAACGGCAATATGATCGCGTCGTCAGCAGAAGACCGGATGCGGCACAGGTTCGCATCGCTTAGACTAGAGCAGTGAAAGATGCCCGCTGATCGAAGACGACGATGGGGCGATATCTCAGGTACCTACTTCAAGGCCAAAGTCGTGCGATAGAATACGCGTTTTCTTCACGCGAACCGGTGTCCACCCTCGGATCAAGTCCGAGGGCATGCTTTGCTCGAAAACGCTCTAGCTAATCCCGGGCGGGCTGCTGACCCGCCAACGCCTGCCGAACGCCAAGCAAATCGGCCATGCGCACGAGCTCGGCGAGCGATTTGGCCTGCATCTTGCGCATCATGTTGCCGCGGTGAATTTTCACCGTGATCTCGCTCAGCGACAGACGCCAGGCGACCTGCTTGTTCATCAGTCCTGCCGTGACAAGACCCATGACTTCCCGTTCCCGGGGCGTAAGAGAATCGTAACGCAGCCGGATGTCTTCGTCCCGCCGCGCTTCCGCGCGCCGCCGCTGATCGCGGGAGACGGCCTCTTCGACGGCCGCGAGAAGCGCCTCCTCTTCGAACGGCTTGGGAAGGAAATTGACCGCGCCGGCCTTCATGGCGCGGACGGTCATTGGTATGTCGCCGTATCCGCTGATCAGGATCACCGGAATGGAGGCATCGCTCTCAACCAGTTCCTCCTGAAACTCGAGCCCGTCGGCTTCTCCCAACCGGATATCCAGGATCAGGCAGGACGCGGAGTTGATGGCATCGGATGCCAGGAACTCGCTGGGCCCCGCGAACGTCTCGACGGAGTAGCCAACGGCACGCAGCAGGCTGCTGAGCGAATTGCGCACGTCGGTGTCGTCGTCGACGACGCAAATGAGGGCGGTGCTGATCGAGCTCTGTGATGCACTCATGCTGTCCAGGACCGGGTCATTGGAATGTCGGGGGAGGTCCTTGCGAAGGGTCGCCCAGGATTGCTTCCACATCGTGGAGCAGAATCTCGGGATCGACGGGCTTGTCAACGAAAGCCGCGGCTCCGAGGCTCTTTGCCTCGGCGCGCGCTTCCGGCGTCGAATAGGCCGTCATGACGATCACGGGGACGCCTACTCCCCGGCGCCGCAGTTCCCGGTGCAGGCCGAGACCATCCATCCCCGGCATGTGCAAATCGGTGATGACGCAATCGACGTTCGCGACCGAGGACGACTCCAGGAAGTTCTCGGCCGCGCCAAAACTCTCCACGCGCAGGCCTACCGAGCGAAAAAAGCTCGATATGCTTTCCCGCACGTCGTCGTCATCGTCAACGATGCAGATCGTGGATCCTTGTGGCACTAGACAGCTCCTCCCGGGCAATTCGCCCGGTGTTTCCGTCGGTATGACCGGATTCTGTCCATTTTCCCATCATATCAAGATATTAGGTTTCGACCAACGCGCCTCCGCCGGGATGTTCAATGGGAGCGTGAACCCCACGGTTGCCCCCCATCCGTCATTGTTGGAGGCCGAAACGCGCCCTCCCTGCCCTTCTATGATCGTCCTGCAAATGGATAGCCCAAGGCCCATTCCATCGGACTTGGTGGTGAAAAACGGCTCAAAGATACGCTCAGGGTTGCCCTCGATCCCGGTGCCGCTGTCCTCGACGGCCACTTTGATGAAATTCTCGGCAGTGCCGTCGATCTTGACACGGATCTCGTGCGGGCGGTCGGCGATTCCCCTGGTAGCATGGAGCGCGTTCATCAAGAGGTTCACGATAACCTGCTGCACCTGCACCCGGTCACAGACGATCGGGCCCCCGATATTGGCTTCCTCGACGCGGATGGTCGCCGCCGCGGCGCGCGTTTCCCGCGCCAGCAGGGAAACCGCATCCTGGACAAGGGCGCCCATATCGACGGAGCTGACCTGTGGCGCGGTCTTCTTGGCGAGCGCGCGCACCCTTCCAACCACCTCCGCGGCGCGGTTGCCGTTCGAGACGATCTTGTCCAGGCAGTCGCTCACCTCCGTGAGGTTGGGATCGGGCCGGGTAAGCCAACGCTTGCCCGATTTGCCGTAGTTGATGATGGCCGCAAGGGGCTGGTTGACCTCATGCACGATCGAACCCGCAAGCTGGCCCAGCAGGGCCACGCGCCCGGAGTGAGCGAGTTCGACGGAGGTCTGCTCGATCTTCGCCCGAGCTTCGTTTCGCTCGGTGACATCGAAGGCCATGAGCAGCACCCTGGACCAGTCCTGTCCGTCCGGCAGGACGGATACGCGCAGTACCGCATCGATGATGCGCCCGTGCAGGGTGGCGCACCGCGTCTCGATCTCCGCAAGCGAAGAACCGGCGGCCAGCAAAGCAAAGATGTGCGCGAGGGCCGGTTCGGAATCCGGCAATTGTCCAAGCATGACATTGCTATCGGCCAGATCGGCCACCGTATCGGCTTCAAACATTGCGAGCGCGGCGCTATTGGCGTTGTAAATCCCGATTTCGTTGGCCGCCGCGCGCGAAATCTGCGGATTCGACAATAACCACGATTTGCAGTCTTGGTCCGGCGCTTTGCTGTCCAAAATCAGCCGCATGGCCTTGCTCAAGTCGCATTCCAGGGCGGCAAAACCCGCCGAGTTGAAGATGGTGCTGTAACGCTGCTCGGAGCTCCGTCTTTCCGCCAGGGCACGGCGGCTCTCGGTCAGATCGGCGCTGGTCTCGATGATGCCGACGGGTCGACCGTCCGGATCTCGTCGCTCGAGCCAGCGGCTGGCCAGAATGAGCCGCGTGCCATCTCGCCGCGTTCGGATGATTTCGCCCGACCAGGTTCCATTCTGCTCAAGAGAGGCATTTACTTCCTCTGCCGAAACGATCGGCTCGAGGAGGTCGCTGCAGCGCCTGCCCAGCGCCTCGCCACGCGTCCAGCCATAGAGCCTCTCTGCGCCTTCATTCCAGTACCGGATGATGTCTGATCGGTCCCGAACGACGACGGTGTCGTGCGAGAGTTCGAGAATCCTTGCCTGCTCAGCCAAGGTGGTTCTCGCGGACCTGTCCCTGAGCGACAGCAGCACCGTGATCGCGATAGCGACGAGACTGACGGCGTAGCGCAGGTGCGCCCCTCCGAGGGGATCGTCCGCATGCCCGATAAGGAACGCGATCGTCGTGAGCACGGCCGTGACACAGCCGCTGCCGATCACGAACCTGCGGCCGAGCGGCGCTAGCGTCAGCACCACGCCCGTGTACAGGACCGCGACGGCGCCATCGATCGGGCTCAACGCATCCGCCAGGAAAATCAGCGCCGACGCAACGACAGCCGCGGCAAGTGCGAACTGCCCTCTCCGGCTGCGGATCGCCTTGAAACTACCCTGCTTTGGACCAGTGTTGGCCGCCATGTCATCCCTCATCAGGCCGCGTTCCAGAGCCGACTTTTATCGTGTCTGGCCGCAAGAATGATCATACCTAGGTTTGAATTCTCGTTCCCCTGTTTTGTCTGTACCTGGGAGCTCGAGCCGCATCCGCGGGCACCGTGCGAATTTGAAACGCTCATGCGAACCTCGGAAGACAGGATTTCAGTTGGCCGCGCAACCTTCAGTACACGCTTCGCCCGAAGCCGCACCATTTCACGAACGAGTTTCTGCCAAAGATCAATCCAGCATTGACGCGTAGTTCGTGACCGAGGGCGATACGCGCGTTGGGAAAGCCGATTCATCATGTTGAAATCAGCAATCGTCGGAGTCGTGGATTTTTGTGCGCAGCGGCGCTGGTGGGTTCTCATCATCGGAATCCTGCTCGCGGTCGCAGCTCTCGCCTATGACGTCACGCGCTTCGCGATCACGACAGACACGGACAACCTGATCTCGAACAACCTTGCCTGGCGTCAGCGTCAGTCGGCATTTTCCGAGGCATTTCCGGACAAGGGAATCCTGGTGGTGGTCTCGGCACCGACGCCGGAAAACGCTGAAGCGGCGACAAGCGCGCTGACGCAGGAACTCGCCAAGCATCCGGATTTGTTCCGCGCGGTTGTCCAGCCGGACGGAGGCGAGTTCTTTCAGCGCAACGGGCTCCTGTTCGAACCGCTGCCCAGCGTCAAGAAGTCGATCACGGGATTGTCGAGCGCCGACTTTCTGATCGGCTCGCTGGCGGCCGATCCGACCCTGCGCGGCGTGGCGAAAGCGCTCGGCTATGCGCTCGACGGCGTCGAGGGCGGAGACATCAAGCTTGACCAGCTCACGTGGCCGCTCTCGCTTGCCGACAAGACCCTGAGTGACGTGCTGGCCGGCGAGCCGGCGACATTTTCGTGGCGGGCGCTGGTGCAGGGCTCTGAGCCGCAGGCGGACCAATTGCGCCACTTCATCGAGGTCGAGCCGATCCTGGATTTCTCCGCGTTGCAGCCGGGCCGCAAGGCGACGGACGGAATCCGTCGTGCCGCAGCCGATTTGAAACTGGGCGAGAAGTTCGGCGCCAACGTGCAGCTCACCGGCACGGTGCCCATGAACGACGACCAGTTCTCGGTGATCCGGCAAAGCGCGCTGCGCGACACGTTGACGGCCTTGTTCGGAACGCTGATCATATTGTGGCTGGCGCTGCGTTCGTGGAAGATCGTCACCGCGGTGTTTTTCAGCGTGATCGTTGGCCTCGCCGTCACCGCTGCACTTGGCATCGTCATGGTCGGGGCGTTCAACCTGATCTCGATTGCATTCTTCGTCCTGTTTGTCGGGCTGGGCGTGGACTTTGGCATCCAGTTCAGCGTCCGTTACCGCTCCGCACGGCATGAGTGCGGCGATCTGCGGGAATCGCTGCGACGGGCCGCGCGCAAGGTGGGAGCCCCTCTCTCGCTGGCTGCTGCGGCCACCGCGGTGGCGTTCTTCTCGTTCCTGCCGACCAGCTATCGCGGCCTGTTCGAACTGGGTCTCATTGCCGGATGCGGAATGTTGATTGCCTTCCTCTGCAGCATCACGCTTGTCCCGGCGATGCTGGCGCTGCTGAAACCGCCAGGAGAACTGGCGCCGGTCGGTTTCAGCAGCCTCGCGCCGCTGGATGATTTCCTGCAGCGGCATCGCATCGCGGTGATCGCCGGCACCATCCTTGTGGTCCTCGCCGGAACGCCGCTGCTCCGTCACCTTCCGTTTGATTTCAACCCGATCAACCTGCAAAACCCGCACGCCGCATCGGTCGTGACCTATCGCGAGTTGCAGGGCAATCCGCTGACCTCTGGCGACGATGCCGAAGTGCTGGCATCATCGCTGAGCGAAGCTGACGGCATCGCCAAGCGGCTGGCGGCGCTCCCCGAGGTCTCGCGCACCATGACGCTCAACAGCTTTGTTCCTGATGATCAGGATCAGAAGATTGCCGTCATCAAGGCCGCCGCCCCACGCCTCCATGGCGCGCTCAATCCGCCGCGCGATCCGGCGCCGACGGACAAGGACACCGTGGATGCCATCCGCTCGACCGCGCAACATCTCTCGAAAGTCGCGGGCACCGCGACCGGCCCGGGCGCTGAGGCGGCGCGACACGTTTCCGATTTGCTGACGCGCCTGGCGCAAGCCGACACCGCAACGCGAGCAAGCGCCGAATTGGCGTTCGTCCAGCCGTTGAACCACGATCTCAACCAGTTGCGGAACAGCCTCGATCCGCAAACGGTGACCATCCAGAACCTTCCGGCCAGTCTTGTTCGCGACTGGCTGTTGCCCGACGGCAGGGCCCGCGTTGAGGCGCTGCCGAAAGGCAATGCCCAGGATAACAGCGTCATGCGTGGCTTCGCGACGGCGGTCATGGCCGCGGAGCCTTCGGCCACCGGCCCCGCGATCAGCCTCTATCAATCGGGCAGGATAGTCATCGACGCTTTCATCGAAGCGGGCGCGCTAGCGCTTGGCGCCATCGCGATCCTGCTGCTGATCGCGTTGCGCCGTGTCACGGATGTGCTGTTGACGCTGATACCGTTGCTGCTGGCCGGCGCAGTCACGCTGGAGATCTGCACGCTGACCGGCACGGCGATGAACTTTGCAAACATCATCGCCTTGCCCTTGCTACTAGGGGTCGGCGTCGCGTTCAAGATCTACTACATCATGGCCTGGCGCGAAGGGCAGACAGGCCTGCTACAATCCAGCCTGACGCGCGCGGTGATCTTCAGCGCCATGACCACCGGGGTGGCGTTCGGAAGCATGTGGGCATCGAGCTATCCGGGCATGTCGAGCATGGGCAAGATGATGGCGCTCGCGCTGCTATGCACAATGGCCGCCGCCGTGCTGTTCCAGCCGGTCCTGATGGGACCGCCGCGCCAGGTCAGAGCGGCTTCGGCGCAGCCGTCGGCCGATTCATTACCTCGCCCGGCGGAATAAATCTTCCCCTGGTCCGATCCAGGGATCAGTTGCGACGGTTTTTCTGAAAGCTCGGTTGCATTATAGCGAACTGGTTCACATTCAACGTCGGCTCTGTCATGCTACGTTCATATATCGCAGCCGGACGGAGGATCGGGCGACTGCTGCTTGAAGGGGCGAAGCTGCATCTGGCCATCGTGACCGAGCGAAAATGGTGACGTGCTCGCCTGCAACATTGCTGGAGGTTGACCATGCATTCCGTTTCAGCCGAATGGCAATCCGCTTCAACAGCTCCCTCTGACGAGGATCTGGAAATCTGTACATTGAATTATGATGGCATGGTCCGTGCGCTTCCTTTTCCTTGCCGCAGGGACGGAGCCAACTGGGTCGATCGTTCGGGCGGAATGCACGCCGACATTCATCCGACCCAATGGCGCAAATGGACTGGGCCAAACTAGCGCCCGTGGGGCGAGCGCGGCCTGGCCTTGGACTGCGCTACCGAAGTTGCGTGCTGACAGAGCCCGATCTGCAGCCAACCGAATTCGGTCTGGAAACATCGACCACAAGTTTGTCTCGCATGTTCCCGCTACCTAAGACATAGTGAGCCTCCCGTACGCCGCGGAAGTGAGGGCTCATGAACCGAAGCCCGGTGCTGATAGACCTGGCCCTCCAGGGCGGAGGCTCGCATGGTGCGTTCACCTGGGGTGTCCTCGACCGGCTGCTTGAAGAGCCCTGGATTGAGATTGCGGGCATATCCGGGACATCCGCCGGGGCGATGAACGCCGCTGTCCTGGCGGATGGCTGGACGGAGGGCGGCGCTGCCGGGGCACGCGACGCCTTGGACAAATATTGGCGGAGCGTCTCGCGAGCCGCTGCATTCAGTCCGCTGCAACGCTCGCCGCTCGACCATCTCATGGGACGATGGTCGCTCGACACCTCTCCCGCCTATCTCTTCACCGATTTGATGTCGCGGGTGCTGTCGCCCTACGACCTCAATCCGCTCGGCTTCAATCCACTGCGAGAGATACTGGCCGGGGCCATCGATTTCGAGCGTCTTGCTCGCGCGCCCATAAAGCTCTTCGTCACCGCCACGCGGGTGCGGACCGGTCGCGGACGGATCTTCCGCAATGCGGAGATAAATGCGGATGTCCTGCTGGCGTCGGCCTGCCTGCCAACGATGTTCCGCGCCATCGAGATCGACGGCGAGCCCTATTGGGACGGCGGTTACGCAGGCAACCCTACGATCACGCCGCTTGTTCGCGAGACCGATGCGCGCGACACCATCCTCGTGCAGATCAACCCGACCGAGCGACCGGAGCAGCCACGCACCGCCGCTGAGATCCTCAACCGCCTCAACGAGATTTCGTTCAATTCGCCGCTGGCGAAGGAACTGCGGATGATCGCGCTTCTTCGTCAGGTCGCCGACCCCGGTACTGGCGAGGGCGCCCGTTGGGCACAGATGAAGACGCACCGGATCAAGAGCGACATGCTTGCGGCGTTCGGCGCGTCATCAAAGCTCAACGCCGAATGGGCGTTCACATCCAAGCTGCGTGAGGAAGGGCGGCGAGCCGCCAATGAATTCCTCGACACGCACGGCGCCGATCTCGGCGTGCGTTCGACTGCCGATCTCGACATCTTGCTGACGGAGTGCTGAGGCCATGGGGCTTCTCGGCATTCTTGTCGGGCTTGGTCTGCTGATCTGGCTTGCTTTCCGCGGCTGGAGTGTCCTCCTGCTCGCGCCGATCGCCGCGCTGATCGCCGCAGCCTTCGATCGTCAGCCGCTGCTCGCCAACTGGACGCAGACGTTCATGAGCAGCGCGGCGGAATTTCTCGCACAATTCTTCCCGATCTTTCTGCTTGGCGCCGTCTTCGGGAAGCTGATGGACGACAGCGGTGCGGTCGTCGCGGTCGCGAACTTCATTACCCGCGCTCTCGGCGAGCGCCGGGTCATCCTTGCCGTCGTGCTCGCGGGCGCATTGGTCACTTACGGCGGCGTCAGCCTCTTCGTCGCGTTCTTCGTGATCGTTCCGATGGCCCAGTCGCTTTTTCGCAAGGCGGCGATTCCGCATCGCCTCGTGCCTGCCGCGGTCATTCTCGGCACCTCGACTTTCACCATGTCGGCGATGCCTGGCACACCGTCGATTCAGAACGCCATCCCCATGCCCTTCTTCGGCACGACGCCCTTCGCCGCTCCGGGCCTCGGAATTATCGCGTCGATGATCATGCTCGGCATCGGGCTATGGTGGCTTCATCGCGCCGAGAAAGCAGCGCGACGCGCAAATGAGGGCTACGGCGACACCCCATCGCCACCTCCCGAATCTGCAGCCGAGGATGAACGATTGCGCGGGCGGGCTGCGACCGCGCGGGAATTCGATCCGGCGGAGATCCGCCACGGGCACCACAGCGAAGAGGCGGCGCCGGTTTTCAACGCCATGCTTCCCTTGATCGTTGTTGTCGTCGTCAATCTCGTGATGTCGCTCCTCGTCCTGCCGCGGCTCGACTTTTCTTTCCTGGCCGAGCAGCGCTGGGGGAACACCTCGCTATCAGCCGTTGCCGGCGTCTGGTCAGTCATCGTCGCGTTGGCGGCCGCAATTGCGACAGTCATCCTCTGCAACTGGATGCGACTGCCCGCACTGCGGCAAACCATGGATGCCGGGGCCAATGCGTCCGTCCTGCCCGCATTGAGCGTCGCTAGTCTCGTGGGCTTCGGCGCCGTCGTTGCCTCCCTCCCCGCCTTCGACATGGTGCGGGATTGGGTGTTGGGCATAGAGGGCGGCCCGCTGGTGTCGCTTGCGGTCGCCACAAATATGCTTGCGGCGTTGACAGGGTCGGCTTCCGGCGGCTTGACGATCGCTCTCGATGCGCTCGGTCAAACCTACATGGGCATTGCCGCGCAGGCGGGGATTGATCCCGGAATTCTACATCGCGTCGCAGTGATCGGTGCCGGAACGCTGGACATTCTGCCCCACAACGGCGCCGTCGTGAGCCTGCTCGCGATCTGCGGCCTGACGCATCGCAAAAGCTACCTCGACATTGTGATGGTCGGCATCGTGAGCTCCGTTATCGCTCTCGCCGCTGTGATCGCAATCGGCACCGCGTTCGGGTCGTTTTGACGCCGCAAAGCGACGGCACTGCTTGATCCTGTCGAAGAAGCGTTCGAGGCGGCTGCAGGCTCCATAGAGGTGAAATCATGGAAGACATGAAAGTCACAGCCACCGGGTACGACTTTCGGACTGCCCACGCTGCCATGCAGCGGTACGTTGACGAGAATCTTCTTGCTGGATTCTCTTCCGCAGTGCTCGTCGGCAGAGATTTGGTAGACGTGCAATGCATTGGCTGGGCCGACAAGGAAGCTCAGATACCATTGCGGGTCGACCACATATTCCGCGTCTTCTCCAACACAAAGCTGATCACATCCTGCGCCGCGCTTCTCTTGTTCGAAGAAGGCCGCTTCCAACTGGATGATCCGATCGAGCGGTTCATTCCGCAGCTCGCGGACCGTCGCGTGCTGCGCCCCGGCGCGACGTCATTGGACCAGACCGAGCCTGCTGTCAGGCCGATCACCATTCGCCATCTGTTGAGTCACAGTTCGGGGCTGAGCTACGGTCTTCTTGACCCGGGCACCTTGATTTTTAATGCGTACAAGGAGCGAAAAGTACTCAATCCGGCGACCACGCTTGCGGAAATGATGGACGTATTGGCCGAGCTGCCGCTGGTTTTTCATCCCGGAACGTCATGGGAATACTCGGTGGCCACCGACGTCCTGGCACGTCTTGTCGAAGTGATCAGCGGCCAGCGCTTCGATGCGTTCATTCAATCGCGTATTCTGGGCCCGCTTGGCATGGCGGACACCGGATTTGTGGTGTCGGATCGCGATCGCCTCGTCGCCTATTATGCCGGTGCCGACCTGGTCGACCCCAGGAAGCCGGGACTTACTCGCGCAGATGACGCGCCATATCCGGGGGCTTATCTGCGTGCTTTCCCGAGGCAGAGCGGCGGCAGTGGGTTGGTCTCGATCTTGCCGGACATGGTAAAGCTCATTCGAAGCCTGCTGCCGGGTGGTCCGACTTTGCTGAAGCCGGACACGATCAAGCTGATGATGAGCAACCAGCTACCTGAGGGTGTGTGGCTACGCTTTGCTGGTTATGGAGAACTTCAAGGCAAGGGGCACGGGCTCGCGGGAGCGCTGATCCTGGAGCCTTCCGCGTTCGACCATCCGGACGCGGGAGGCGAGCTCTTTTGGGGCGGGCGTGGTGGCACCCAATGGTGGATTTCGCCTAAAACGAATACCGCAGGCTTGATCATGGCACAGCGTGAGATGGGGCATCCATTTGTCGTCGAGTTCAAACGGCTCGCGTACGAAGCGGTGACGCGCAAGGGCTGATACGAATGGCCTCACAGTCGCGCTGCCCGATGCTTACGACTAGGGGCGTGTACTCATAAATCGGGAAGCTGCGGATCAGGGCACGCTTGAGGTCTGCTATGCCACCAAGAGCGGCGCGAAAGCGGACATCGCCGGAGGTCCGAGTCGGGCCAGAAGCGGACCGTCGTGCCTGGTATGAATGCTGGGCGCTGGCATAACGCCTCAGCGTCGAGTACCTCTGGACGCGCCGATCCCAAAACCAGGAATCACCGTCGTGCGCACACTATCCCCCTCAACCATCCATCCCCCTTTGGCGCGATATAGCCACGGGTATTCCGTGCCAGCGGGCCACCGGCTTACCATCACAGCGGGCCAGCTTGGCATCGAGCTTGATGGTAAGATTCCCGCGGATAGCGAGGGACAGGCTGAAATCTGCTTCAAGAACATTGAGGCCATCTTGGCGGAAGACGGAATGACAATGGCTAACGTCGTCCGCCTGAGCGTGTACGTTACAGCACGCGAGCATATGGAGGGCTACCGACGGGCGCGCGACCGGCGATTTCCGGGTGCGCCGCCAACGACCACGCTGATCATGGTGGCCGGATTGGTCCGGCCGGAGTTCGTGATCGAGATTGAGGCGATTGCAGCAGCCGCTCCTTAGCGGAGTAACCCACCATACGGAGCGGGAGCTCTGGGCGCCATTCTATTAAAGTGACATGGTACGTTCGCTCTGAGTCATCGAGCCGTCAGCTTCGGGTCCGGAAGCAGTCAGCAAGCCGAGCAAAGTCATCTGCGAAGCTGTAAGGCGGACCAGTTCATTGTGCCGTAAGCTCGATTATGCCGAATCCTTGAAAGGGTCGATTGAAATTGCTCATGATTGTCCTGTTAGTAGTCGGCATAATCGGCAAGGCCTGAAAGCGAGCGAGCGGCTGACTTGTGGACATGGCGGCGTCAGTATTTTAGGCCGGTATCGCACAGCACAGTGGCAACGGTCGCATCGACCTTCAATCGACCAGATCTAAGTAGCTTCGCTGCGGCGCAGACATTGGCGGCAGCAGAGTAGCCGACGTAAAGTCCCTCCATGACCGCAAGCTGACGGTGCCAATACTCGACCTCGGCGTCCGTTACCGTCAGGCTCAGGTCCATAAGTCCGGTGTCCCAATGCGGTGGAACTAGGCCGTAGCCGGTGCCCTGCACGATATGTCGCGCTTTTTCGACCTTCTTCCCCGCTAAGGGTTCGCTCCCTTCCGGTTCGACCGCCGCACACAAGGTTGCTGGATTGGCAGCCTTCAGCGCCCGAGCAACGCCGATGAAGGTGCAGCCAGTGCCAACGGCCGCGACCCAGCCGTCCACGGGTCCGCCGAACTGTTCCAGTATCTCGGGACCGGTGGTGGTCTCGTGCGCGACGATACCTTCAGATGCATTGAATTGGTCGACATAGTACCCGCCGCCATCACGGGCGATTTGTGCTGCCACATCGGCGGCGGCGGCGACATCAGCTCCCGTCACCTGTCCCGGTGTCCCATCGACCTGGGGGACGAGTACAACCCTTGCCCCCAATCCCTCCATCATCCGCGCGCGTGCGGTGCTATTCCCGGCTGACATAGTTGCAATGAAAGGATGCCCGAGCGCGGCGCACACCACGGCGAGGCCCGCACCCATGTTGCCGCTGGTCATCTCGACTACGGGCATGCCGGGCTTAAGTCTCCCATCTTCCCGCGCTGCCAGCACGATTGCCTTGGCGGCGCGGTCCTTCACGCTTCCACCAGGTTGCAGGAACTCCGCCTTGGCAACTATCCGACCTGGTCCGGAATGCACCCGATCCAGCGCAACCAATGGCGTACGCCCGATAAGATCGAGGGCCGAAGCGAGCATTGTGGTATCTCCCGATTATGCTGCGGATATCATTGCCAGCGCATTCTCTCAATGCCGCACAAGCGTTACGTGAAGCGGAGCCTGACGTTCCTTGACGCTGAGGAGATAGCGGCGCTGCTGGTTGCACCGGATCGAACGACGTGGGTAGGGCGGCGTGACCACGTCCTGCTGGTGCTTGCACTTCGATAGCCCAGATTGTCCGCAAAGAGTCAAAACCGGCAATGCGCCCATCGAGCCGAAGATGTCTGCTTAGCCGTCAAAAGCCGACATCTGCGCCGTTATGAGTACACCCTAGCGGCCCAAGCGAGATACCCGCTCACGGTCAGAACCGATGCAGCAGTGGAAACAAGGATGACATTGGAAGTGATATCAGCCTCGCGCTGGTAGAACTCCGCCAGCATGAAAGGGCCTGTCCCGGTCGGGAGAGCGGCCAGCAGAACCGCAACATGGGTGAGCAGCGGTGACAGGCCGAACACGGCGGTCGCCATGACCCAGGTGACGGCCGGCTGCAGGACAAGCTTGAAGCTGACGAGGAGAGCTGCCGATCCGATGTCCTGCTCCGTGGTCTCGCGCTTGGCTGCAAGGAACAGTCCGAGCGCAACAAGCGCACAGGGCGAGGCTGCGCCACCCAACAGTTTCAGGAAACTTTCTGCTGGGGCGGGAACACTGAGCCCGGCGAGCGGAACGATCGCCCCCAGCGCAGGCGCGACAAGCAAGGGATTGCGAAGCAGCGAGCCGCCCACCTTGATGAGAAGGTGCTTGCGTCGCTTTTCGGTTTGCAGGCCGGCCTCAATCAGCACGATGGCGATCGCAAACAGGATGCAGACCGTGATGATCGTGGCGATGAGGGTCGGGGCCAATGCGTCGCGGCCAAGCGCCACCAGCGCCAGCGGAAAACCGACAAAGCCAACATTCGCGTAGCCTGCATTCAGGCCGTCGATCGCGGCATCGGCCAGGTGTCGCGGGCGGCGCAGACGAACGGCAATTGTCAGGCAGAAAACCAGCGCCGCGCCGATGCCGAATGCCGCGATGAAGCCCGGCTGCCAGACGTCGGTCCATTGCGCGTGCGCGATGACGTCAAAGAGTAGGGCCGGGAGCGCAAGATACACCACGAAGCGGTTCAGTTCCGCCGACGCGTGGGAGCCGAGGACGCCGAGCCGGCGAGTGAGCCAGCCTGCGAAGATGAGCGCAAAAATGGGGAGGACGGTGGTGAGGGTCGAGAGCATCGGAGAGCCTGACTTCAAAATTGCCGGTTAGCTCTATCCGGCCGTTCTGATATCATCCAATACCGATTGACGCCCCCATCCATACCTTTTCGGCATCATGATCGATATCAGGCAGATGCGTTACTTCGTGGCCTTGGCCGAGACGCTCCACTTCGGGCGCGCAGCCGAGCGCCTCCACATCAGCCAACCGCCGCTGAGCCGGCAGATCGCAGCCCTGGAAAAGGAACTCGGGGTCCGCCTGTTCGAGCGTCACTCACGGCGCGCGACGCTGACCCATGCCGGCCGGCGCTTCCTGGAAGACGCACGCGCGGTGCTGATCAGCTTCGACCAGGCCTGTCGTAACGCGCGTCTGGCCGAGCGCGGCGAATTGGGCGAGCTTTCCATCGGCTTCATGATGCACGCGGCCTACACCGTCCTGCCGGGGCTGGCGCGGCGTTACATGGCCAATCACCCGGGAGTGCGCGTCGAATTGCGGGAGGTCGTTCCCGCCACTTTGGTCGATGCTGTGCTGGCCGGGCAGTTCGATGCAGCCATCATGTTCAACCCGGGCCCCATTCGCGGCCTCGAGACGCAGACGATTTATCGCGAGCGGCTGTGCTTGGCGGTGCACGTCAGCCACCCTCTCGCCGACCATGAGGTCGTCCGGGCCAAGCAACTCAATGGCGAGCCCCTGATAGCTGTCCCCACCGACGTCGCACCGAAGCTGCGCGAGGCGATCGCCGCCTATTGTCGTTCCGGCGGGTTTGAGCCCACGTTCAGGCTCGAAGTCGCACTTCAGCAGACAATCGTGAATCTCGTAGCGGAGAACCTTGGCATTGCCCTGGTGCCGCAATCCATGGGGCAGTTCGGCATTGCGAATTTGGTCCACCGCAAGCTTGAAAAAGCACCGACCATCGAGCACGTAGTCGCCTGGCGGCCAAGCAATCTCAATCCGGCACTCCAGCCATTCCTTGCGGAAGCGCGGGCCGTTGCCCCGTAACAGGTGAGTGCGTTGCTGCCGTTTCCCGCGCTTCGATTAACTACAATCCAATTTGTATTTGTCTGAAAGCGGGGCGTTCTGCCGCCTGCCAACCTGACGAAATCGCTTGCCGCGTCGGCAGCGCGTTGCATCCGGGCAACAGTTCCAGGAAAAAGTGTCAACCTGCACTTTCCGCCATTGTGCGTCCACAACTTGATCCGAAAGATCAACACCGTCGCATGCTTGGCTGTGTAACTCGGCTCAAGTGGAGCCCTTTGGAGGCTACGGGATGAACCCGCGGCAATTTGCGACAGTGGCGCCGGCGCTGTGCGGAACGATCGTTCTCGCAGGTTGGGTCGTTGCATCGCTCGGCGGCTTAGGTTCGGCCAGCATCGAGAACGCCGGCGCGCTGCCGATCGAGGATCATCCCGCACCATCTCTTTCCACCAACGCCGATCTTTCGACCAACGCCGAGCTCGCGGATGCAGCGCAGGAAGCCGCAGCGGGAGCCGCCGCTGTCGTCGCTTCCGCAGATGTGGCCGCGGCCGTCGAGTCGGTGAAGGGGATCGTTACCGATGCGCCGGCGGCCTCGGTTGAGGCGGAACCGATCGTCGAAGCTGCGCCGCCCGATGCGTCGCAGATGGTGCCGCCCGAAACACCGCCCATGCAGATGGCGACAGCGAACACGCCTGACCCGATCCTGAACGACGACGGCAGGGAGGCCGCAAACCGCATCGAAATTCTCGACGAATGCCTGGTCGTGGACATCTGCGTCGACCGATACCTGTGGGCGCTCTACCAACGTACGCCCAAGGAAGACACCAACAAGGTGTATGAGCAGAGGAAAGTGACAGTCCGGAAGAAGCGCAAAATGGTGACTGTCACCAGGACCTTTACCCGGCTCGTCGATGCAGACTTTACCTGGAAGGATCCGAAGGCGGCGGAAAGAGCCGGCATGCCGATGATGGACTACGTGATCGGAGGCATGGACCGGGGCTTCAAGCTGAAACTGTTCCATGCGCTTTACGCAGCCGAGCAAGCCGGGCTGTCGCCCGGCATCACCAGCGCGTTCCGCGATGACTACCGTCAATCGATCGCAAGCGGCCTGAAGGCGGCAAGCAACAGGTCGTACCATGGCGGAAGCTTGCGCGGCGGCTATGGCCACGGGCTTGCGGCCGATATCGTGAGCGTCAAAGGCGCGACACGGGCGCAGCGATGGATTTCCACTGAAACCCTCTGGAAATGGGTCGACGCCCACGGGAAGGAGTTCGGCATCGGGCGACCGTATCTCGATCGAGATCCGCCGCATGTGGCGCCGATCGACGGCAAAGAATATGCTTCTCACCACGGCGGAACGAAAGTTCGCCACGCGCAAGCGGATGTGAAAAAGCGCACCCGGCTGGTTATGCGGTACGATCGCGGCGCGGCGAAACGCACAAAAAACGCGAGAGCGTCGAAGGGGAGAACGATCTAACCATATTTCAAGCATGCGCTCCCGCGACGCGGGCAAGCTCTGCCAAATTCCTTAATTGCGCCGCTCGAATGTCCCAAGAACCATACGGGTTCGGATCGGGCCGGCTGGTGCTGCAGATGGAATGCGCATGATTCCCTGTTTTGTGAAACGGAAGCGCAACCAGACACGGCGGCAGCCAGCGTATCTTGTCATCGCCGCTCTCGCCGCGCTGATCGCGGCCGGAGACCCCGCGGACGCCAGGGGCGGCCGGAGTGAGCGCTCGGTCGAATCCATCCAGTCGCGCATCGCCGGCGAACCGATCATGGCCATCGTTGCGCTCCAGGACCAGCGGATCACCGTTTACGACGCCAATGGCTGGATCCTGCGCGCGCCGGTGTCGAGCGGCCAGAGAGGACGCGAAACGCCCGCCGGGATCTTCAGCGTTATCCAGAAGGAAGCGGAGCACTACTCCAACCTGTATGACGACGCCTACATGCCGCACATGCAACGCATCACCTGGTCGGGCATCGCACTCCATGGCGGCCCGTTGCCCGGCTATGCCGCATCCCATGGCTGCGTGCGGATGCCTTTTGATTTCGCAGCGCGTCTGTTCGACGACACGCGGATCGGCTTGCGCGTGATCGTGGCACCCACGGATGTGGCGCCGATCGAGATTGCCCATCCGGCTCTGCTCCAGCCGAAGCCGGGCGTCGTTGCTTTGGCCGCCACCCGTCGCGCAGAAGCCGATGAGGCGGCCAGAAAGGCGGATCAGGCGAGGCTCGCCTCCGCGAAGGCTTACCGGGAATCAACACAGGCATCGATGCCGGTGCGCGTTGCGGACAATCTGAAGCGCAGGGCCGAGATGCAATTGGCCAGCGCCGAGGCTGCGCTTGGCTCCGCCACTTCGCCTGAGGCAAAAGAACAGGCCGAGCGCACCAAGGCGCAGGCGGTCACCCGCATTGCCGAGTTGCAGGAACAATGGACTGCGGCAAAGGCGGAGCTGCAACCGAAGCTCGATGCCGTCACGGCGGCGCGCGAAGCCGCCGTCGCCGCGGAGAATGCGCGGATTGCGGCAGCCGAGGCCGCACGCCAGGCGGCGCGCGAGCTCGAGCCGGTATCGGTGCTGATCAGCCGCAAGACCCAGCGGCTTTACGTCCGGCGAGCATTTGAGCCCGTCCTGGACAGCCCGGTCACCATCCAGGACCCCGATCGTTCGATCGGCACACATGTCTTCACTGCCATGGAGCCGACCGACGGCGGCACCGGCGTGCGATGGAGTGTTGTTTCACTGGAGAGCAGCCGTCCGCACGACGGCACAGCTGAACCTCACGATCCGGCACGCGGCCGCAAAGCTCGCGAGGTTGAGCCAAAGAAGACGGAACCAGCCGGCGCAACGGCCGCGCTCGACCGGATTGTCATTCCGCAGGACGTACTGGATCGCATCGCCGGGATAACGCCGCGTTCGTCTTTGATCATCACCGACGAGGGGCCGAGCTCCGAAACCGGCAAAGGAACGGAATTCGTGGTCCTCATGAGCGGCGAGCCGCAGGGAGGAATCAAGATGCGACGACGCGCTCCGGCGAGCGAGTATCCCTCCGCGCGCGTACGCGATCGCCAGCTTTTCTGGGGCCGGCCGTTCGCGGGACCGTTTTCCACGTGGTGAGGCGGTGCTTCTCGCACTGGTAACGACACACATGCGCAGTGCCAAACCGGACGTATCGCGGCGAAATCTGATGATGCGACAGCAGGCCGCGCCGCGCTGGCGTTCTTGATATCCGGAGCGTATAGTTGAGGGTCACTTGGCGGTAGTGCGGAATGTCAGTTTTCTCAGGCAGATTGGGTCTCGCGGTCACTTTAGCAGCGCTCTGTCTGGGCGGACAAACGGCCCACGGCCAAGTTGCCCCCATGACATATTGGACTCCAGGCTGGCCACTCGGCTTTGACAATGTGACGGTCGACCAGAGTTCGAACGCATACGGCAACTTTCCGAGCTTTGACGCCAGTGACGCTCGCGGCGGCCGCTTTTCCTATGCGCGCTACAATTTCCCGAACGGGTGGTTCGTCGGCAGCGAACGCGGCACCATGGACTTGAGCGGCATCAACCAGTATGCGGCCTTTGGCAATTTCGGCTCGCTCTATACTGAGGGCGTGCAGTTCGGCTACAGCTTCAAGAACGCTGGCGGGTTGCCCCTCACGGTCTATGCCGGCTTCGACACCTTGAAATACAATACCGGCATCGGCAGCCCCTTCGCACCCTTCGACTCCGTGTCCGGCACGTTGCCGGGCTATAGCGCGCATGCAGGCATCGAAATCCAGCCGGCGTCGAATCTCAGCCTGTCGTTTGGCGTGGGCTACACCCAACAGTCGGGGCGCATCGACAGCGACATCAATTCGTCCTTGCTGCCCGGCGCTTCTCCGTTTGCCTTCGGCGCTCGTCGCTAACGCGCACGCTTCAAGGGCGTCGGGACAACCGGGACGCAGTCTCACAGCGTCGGCTCGAGCGAGATCATGCTTGAGCTGGCCGCTCAAATCGCGCATCAATGCTTTACATTGCGCACCATAAAAACAAAAGGGAGGCAATCATGAGGACGCTCACAGCCGCGCTGTGCGCCCTGGCGCTGTTCGCAACCGGCGCGCAGGCGCAAACCGTCAAGGATTTCCTGGCGCAGGTTACCAAGAAATGGACCACGCCGTTCGAGCCGTTTCAACTGATCGGCAACATCTACTACGTCGGCACCGACGGCATCGCCGTCTACATTATCAAGACGTCGCAGGGCCTGATCCTCATGGACACCGCACTTCCGCAGTCCACCGGCATGATCAAGGACAACATCGCCAAACTCGGGTTCAAGCTCGGCGACATCAAGTACATCCTGAACACGCACGCGCATTTCGATCACACCGGCGGCTTTGCCGAGATCAAGAAGGAGACTGGCGCGCAGCTCATTGCGGGCGAACGCGACAAGCCCTTGCTGGAAGGCGGATACTATCCCGGCGATGAGAAGAACACCGACATCGGCTTCCCGCCTGTGAAGGTGGACCGCGCCGTCAAGGAAGGCGACAAGGTCACGCTCGGCGACACCACGCTGACGGCGCACGCGACGCCCGGCCACTCACCCGGCTGCACGAGCTGGGAAATGACAGTCAAGGACGGCGATCAGGACCGCGATGTGCTGTTCTTCTGCAGCGGGACCGTCGCGCTCAACAGGCTGGTCGGCAACCCGACGCATCCCGGTATCGTCGACGACTACCGGTCGACATTCGCCAGGGCCAAGGCGATGAAGATCGACGTGCTGCTCGGCCCGCATCCGGAAGTCTACGGCATGCAACAGAAGCGCGCGCAAATGAAGGACGGCGCGCCGAACCCGTTCGTCAAGCCCGGCGAGCTCGCAACCTACGCGGCGGGCCTCGAACAGGATTTTCGACAAACAGCTCGCCAAGCAGACGGCCGCGCTCCAGAAGAGCAACTAGACGCCGTGAACCAGTGGCTATTTATAGCGCCGTGCCGCCGCCAAACTTGGACGGATCGTTGTAGCTCGGCGTGTCGTCGTAGTAGTGCACTGGCGGCCGAGGCGCTTCATAAGCCCAACCCGGAACGGCGTAGAACGGGCCAGGCGGAACCATGATATGTCGCGGTTCGAAGTGGTGATGCATCGTCGCCGCACTGGCCGATGCAGACAGGCTGATCAACAGGCCCAAGGCCAAGAAAGCACGCATCGCGTTTACTCCAATTAACCTGTCGCCCTCTTTCATCTGATGAAGTGCGTTCGAGCCGCCATCGTCCCAAGGCATAGCGGCTTCACGATCTGTCACATCAGCGGGATTATCGGGCACGCCGGCTGTGCGCGGCGCCGGCCCGGCTCATTGAAGCCTCCGACGGCTCACGCATCGGCCATCTTCTTGAAGGCCTCCCGGTCAACGACCTTGACGTGGTGTCGACCTCGCGTGGTTATGATCTTCTTCACGACGAGCGCACGGAATGCGCGGCTGAGCGCCGGAAGGGTAATCCCGAGATAGTCGGCGATGCTCGAACGATCCATCGGCAGATATATTTCCGAAATCGGCTCGTTCCGCGCAATCTGCAGGTGCTCCTGGAGCTCCAGGAACATGGCGAGCCTCCTCACCGCTCTTTTCTGGACAAGGAGAACCGCATGATGCTGCGCCTGACGCAATTCGTCGCAGAGCTTCACAATGACCTGCACGTCGAGATTGGCGCTGCTGCTCAGAATCCGCTGCACCGACTGCAGCGGCATCTTGTAGGCGATGACCGGGGTCGTGGCCCTGGCCGTGTTGGTGTACCGCGCCTCCTCGGTCAAACCGAAGAGGTCGCCGGGATAGAGAAAGGACATGACGGGCGGTCCGTCCGCAAGCATCCGATATGCGGTGACGACCCCGCTTATGATGTTGAACACCGCATCGGCGCGGTCGCCTTGATTGTAGATCCGCTCGCCTTTCTCGAAGCGAACGATCGCAGCGATCTTTGCAAGCTGTGCGCGCTCGTCGTTGCTCAACAATTGATGCCGGACACGCTTCTTCGGATTACCCGGCGTCCAGGGATCGGTCGCATGAATCGCGGGTCCCGCCATGCGAGTTGCGTTAGTCGGCATATGTCGTCCACCTCTTTCCATTGCTGATGATTAACCGATCTGCCGGGTTTCTTTTTTGATCGCCGTCAAAGAATACCTACGTTCGCCGGCGTTGGCGCAACCGGAACTGGCCGCGAACACGCGCCGCGCAAATTTGATCCTGATCAAACTTTCGCCCACCAAGGAGGCTGCCTTTTTTCAGTTGGTACGCGATAATTTTGGCGGTAATGGCGGAATGGGGAAAGCGGTCGATGTCGTCGGATTCAAGCGATCCCCGCCTGACCTATACGCAGAATATCGAACGATACCGCCGGCTCCTGAAGACCCAGTTGAGCGATGCCGAGCGAGAATTCATCGAGCGACGGATTTCCGAGGCGCATCGCGCTTACGAGACACCGACCGACAGATTCGTGGTCCGCGCCAATATCGATCACTTCCTGAAGGCTTTGTCGGACGACGACCTGACGCCGGAGAAGCGGTCCACCATCACCAAATTGCTGATCGAGGAGGCGAACAAGCTGAGCCATGACCTGGAGCAGCTTCAGTTCACGGAGGATCGAGTACTGGCCGGCCGGAAACGTCTCGAGCAGCTCAGAAGCAAATTGAACGACCCACGATTCGATCCGGCCAATCGATCGCAGGCGAGCCGGCTGCTTGCGACAATGGAAGAAACCCAGCGGTTGCTGGAAGAGTTTTGCGAACAATTGCGCCGCAAGGTCATTGGCAGGGATGGCATCTAGAGCATGATGAGATGAGGTCGGATCGTATCCGCGATGAACGCTGTGCTCCCTCTCCCACTTGCGGGAGAGGGCCGGGTTGAGGGTGTCTCCGCGATGGGACTATCCGTGGGGAGAGAGCCCTCACCCGCTGCGCCAAGAGCGCGGCGACCTCTCCCGCAAGCGGGAGAGGTGAAACCAAATCGCATCACGCCATAGCCCGCGATGGCTCGCGGGTCGGCGACCTCGCGCCTCAATAAGGCTGATCGCGTATGTGCAGCATGTACAGCACGCGGGAGATCATCAGCTCCCCTACCAGAAAAATGCCGGCACAAATGATGATGTCGACCCATGTCAGCGATAGCGCGTTCTGACAGACCACCAACGGCAGAAGCGATTCCGGAATCTGGTCCAGCCCAACCGCCTGGGCGCTGGACGGCAATTTGAGACGACGTTTGATGAAGCTGGAGATGATGTCGCCGAGCATGGCAAGGCATCCCACCAGAGCACCCGTGGCAACGCTCACGCCAAGCACCGGCGCAGCCGCCGCGGTGACAGCGACGGAAAGGACGACACCCCTGATCGTCTTCGATTGGCCCAGCAAGGGGCGTCCATCAACGAAAAGCACCCCGGCATCCAAAGGGAATGCCAAACGAGACCCGAATATTTTCTTTGCGATGACCGGCGTGCCGTTCGCGAAGGTCAAGAGCGCGAGCGATTGCAGGATTGGCCAAAGGTCCATCTGAGTATCCTGCGCCGGCGCACGGCAGGTCGGGTACAAAGGATAGACGCGCCGCCCCTGCCAATTCAACCTTCAGCGCCTCCACGATAGGACGCGATCGCCTTGCGAACAAGCACCGCGACATCGAAGCGGCGGTCGACATACTGACGGCCTCTCGCGACATTGCGCCGCGCTTCGTCGCCGAGTTTGACCCGCATCAATGGAGTACCATCACAGAACGGCTAGGTTGGCGGTCTCAGCGAGGAGGTCTGCCATGAACGAAATTCCCCAAATTACCATTTCCTCGGCGAAGGTCGCGGCGATCCTCGCGAAGGCACGGCAGTTCGACGTCAAGGACGCGGTGACCGACCCGGAGCCCGCCTCCAACGCGAGCGACGATGCCATGCTTTCGGTGCTCGAGGATCATCGCGACGATCCCGTCAGCGGCGAACTGACGGCGATCATCCGCGGCCTGAACGAGGACGAACAGGTCGACCTGGTGACGCTTACGTGGCTCGGTCGCGGCGACGGCGAACTCGACGAGTGGGACGACCTTCGCGCGGAGGCCGCCCACGCGCACAACAGGCGCACGGCGGAATATCTTCTGGGAATGCCGTTGCTCGGCGACTATCTGGAAGAAGCCTTGTCGCAGTTCGGGCATTCCGTGGAGGAGTTTGAGCAGCCGCTCTAGGGTCTGTTGGGATTCAGGATTCTCATTCGTGCTTGGCTGTGATTCAAGCTTTGGATGGAACGATTCGTTTTGACTGACGGCCAATGGGCGAAGATGGAGCCGCTTTGTCTCGGCAAGCCGAGCGATCCTGGCCGCAGCGGCAAGGACAACCGGCTGTTTGTTGAGGCGGTGTTATGGATCGCCCGCACGGGCAGTCCATGGCGCGATCTGCCGCGCGCTTTCGGTCACTGGAACAGCGTGTATACGCGTTTCCGGGACTGGGTGAAGGCGGACGTGTGGAAGCGCCTGTTCGAGGCGGTCTCGGACGAGCCGGACATGGAGTACGCCATGGTCGACGCCACCATCGTCAAGGTCCACCGCCACGGACAGGGCGCAAAAGGGGGACTCAGAGCCAGGCCATCGGCCGTTCGAAAGGCGGCATGACCACCAAAATCCTGGCGCTCACCGATGCGCTCGGCAA